>JAFEBQ010000049.1:80306-83730 GCA_018242585.1 Planctomycetota bacterium | reverse complement strand
GAACTCGATCAAGAACGTCGGCCCTTGCACGCGATAGTAGTGTCCCACTCCCGGCTGGTCGGCCCCTTCCCAGGCGAAATAAACTTTGCCCCAGCCCGCCTCGACGATGTCCTTGAGCCGGGCCTCGGCCACATCGTCGGGCATGTTCGCGGCATACTCACGAACCAATCGTTCGAGCGTGGCACGCTGCGTCGGATTCATCTGCTCGTGGCTCAGACCGACCGGCGCGGCCGTGGGAGGCTGGGCTTCGCCAGCCGCCCGAATTTCAGCCGGGGCCTTGGCCGCGCGAATCGCCACTCCGCGCTGTTCAGTCGATAGCGACCCGACCAACTCGAACGCAATCGTCTCCTCGCTGGCCAGCACGCGGGTGCCCACCTTGACCTGGGGCACGGTGCTGCTTTTGACAACGGCCGGGTTCGTGGCGAACACCGCCGGCGTGGACGAAATGACGCTGCCGCGCTCGACGACAAAGTTGAGCGACATGTGATGCCCTTCGATACTCAGGCCCCACCGCCCGTCGGCAGTTGGTTTGTCGAACACCGTGAAATAATACCGCTCGGCGTCACGCACCGGCCCCCCAACACGAGTTTTCTCAAGCTCCGCCAACAGATGTTCCAAGGCCATGATCTGGGTCGCCTTGCCATAGCCTGTCTGACTCAGAGCGGTACTCAATAGTTTGAGCGCGGCGTCGCGCTGATCGCTGTTCATCTCGCGAATCTGCAACCCCTTGCGGGTCGGCTTGGGAATGAAGTGCCAATCGACGCGCGCCGGCGACGCATAGTCCAGTTGAGCCTTGGCGCGTTGAGCCTCGTCGAGCGAGGCCAGAAACGCCTCGGCCGCCGTGGTCATGGCGGGCCCGGCCGGCGCCGAGCGAAACAAGGCGGCGGTGCTGCTGGCCACCAGCCCCAAGAACAACAAAGCGACAAGCAATTTGCGATGCATGATAAACTCTCCAGCCGTGGCGAACTGGGAGCCGATGTGGCTGTGGTCGCCGTGAAACACTGCCGCCAATTTACTTGGCCGACAAGGCGCGTGCTAGATGCGAGAGCGCGCGAAAATGCCACGATTTTAGCCTGATCGGCCTAGTGCGGGTGGCGATGCGGATCGCGGTCGTGGTGGGCCTGGTTCAAATGGACGTGCAGGTCGGATCGCGCGCGGAACAGCCGTTCGAGCGCCGCGTCACTGACGTTCGCACCGTCAAGATACAGCGATTCCAATCGTGGCAGCTTCTCGAAGATTGCCAAGCCGGCGTCGGTGACCGGCACGTCGATCAAATGCAGGCGCACCAGCGCGGGGAACGCTTCGAGCTTGGCCAGGCCGGCAGGCGTCAAGCGCGGACTGCTGATTCGCAATTGGACCAACTCGGGTAGAGTCGCGAGCTGGCCGAACTCCGCGTCACTCAAGTCGGCTTGCGGCAGGTTCAGAATCTGCAAGTGCTTGAACTGAAGAATCGGCCGCAGCATTTCGCCATCGACCTTGGCACCGCGTAAGCGCAAATGTTGCAGCTCGGGTAGCTTAACCAGCTCGGTCAAGCCAGTTGCCGTGAACGATTGATGGTCGTGGTCGAGTTGCAACGTCCGCAGGCGCGGCAATTCGGCGATCGCCCCGAGCTCAGTGTCATTCACGGGGCGCTTCGATAGCGTGATTGACGACGATTGCCCGGCGCGAACAACCTCCATTTGCTCGGCCAATGACTGCTCGCGCGGTCGGTCGGCGCAGCCTGCCAGACAACAGCAGGCAACCAGCAAAGCGACAATTACTCCCAGCGTTCGCAAACGAGAATCCTCGGCATGACGCGCAAATGTATCGAACCGACCACCATTCAGGTCCGAGGATAGTTTGCCGCGCCCACGAGGGAAAGAGGTGACTGGTCTCGCCAGATTACGGCGTGACGGTCGCCATCTGGGCGCTCAGGTCGGGGGTCGAATACCCCAGCGCGCGGGCGCGGGACTGCAGGATAAACTGGAAGTACTGCAATTGGTGGCGAGGCCGCTTGCGAGCAGCGATAAACGTGGTGTCGATCAGTTCGCGCGGCAATGTGCCGGCCTCGACCTGGGCCACGATCTGGGCGATGTATTGAAACTCAACCGGGCGACGTGCTCGGAGCCCTTTTTCCAACTGTTCTTGCAAGGTCAGGTCGGTCACGCCGCCAGCGGTGTTCGCCGGCGGAGGAGTCGCGACCGTGGACGCGGCAACAATCAAAACGAGGGTCAGCAACAAGCAGCCGGCCAACATGCGAATCACGGTAAACCTCCGCGGGCAAAGATGCGCCGATCGACGCGCAAGGGATGGGGGCATGCTTGTATGTCAAGGGGCTCTCTCTCGCAAGATCGAATTGGTGCTGACACCGCGATGCCTGCACGCAACGCGCTACTTCGCGGCGGATTCGTTTACCGGTGTGTTCCAGCTTGACTTCGCCATTTGCCCAATTTGTCGTTCATTGTGCGACATCGCTCGCAAATGCACACCGTGGCCTCACAACATGATCTGTTGGTGACAGCAAACGAGCGCCTTTCTAACTTGAAAAAACTCGCGCTATCCGGACAATCAATAGTGAACTACGAGGCTCTTTCGCTCGTAGTCCCCTCCGGTTCGCGTCCCTCCCTCCAAATACAGGCGGTTTATGCAAAGCTCATTGAGCCCTCGCTCTTCCTTGTTGCGCACCGATGTTGGTCATGCTGGCATGTCGCGCGAGTCGCTGCTCGAAAACTGGCAGTCAAGCCCCGAGGAGAGCACCGCAACGACGCACGATCTGGAACGGCGGGTTCGCTCGTTCCTGGCCACGCGCAGCGAACCAGGTCTGCGCCGCATCGACATCGACGCCGAAGGGGGTCGTGTCACCCTGCGTGGACTGGTCCGCTCGTTTTATGAACGGCAATTGGCCGTCCATTGCTGCCGCCGGGTCGCCGGCGTGACCGAAGTGATCGACCAGTTGAACGTACAGCGCGGTTAAGTCCGTCAAGCAGGTACGGCGAGTCGGATTTTCGCCGCAAAGCATCGCTCGGGTCGATGGAACGGCCCGCTTTTCTGGCGAGGGCGCTTAGCGCCCTACTCACATCGGGCACGTTCTTGTGCCAAAATGGGCTAATTCTAATTAGCCTTTCGACGACCTGGATCTGTCGACCTGGCGCGACTTTGATTGGCGCGCCGGCGACAAGTTCCCAGACATTTGCCACAGGTGGAAACTCCGATGGACTTCAAGGGGAAAGCCGCGCTGGTGACCGGCGGCGGCACCGGTGTCGGTCGCGCCACGGCCCTGCTGCTGGCGCGACTGGGCTGCCAAGTGACGATCAACTATCAAAAGTCCCAGGCGGAAGCCGAAGACACAGCGGCCGAGATTCGCGCCGCGGGCGGCGACGCCCAAGCGGTTCAGGCCAACGTGGCCGACGATGCCGCCTGTCGCGCGCTGGTCGCCGCCGCGGTC
>JAFEBQ010000049.1:0-80291 GCA_018242585.1 Planctomycetota bacterium | reverse complement strand
GGTCAACAACGCCGGCGTGACGCGTTTCATCAACCACGGCGATCTCGACCGGGTCACCGGCGAAGTCTGGGACGAGCTGTTCGCCACCAACGTCCAAGGTCCGTTCCAGTGCGTGCGCGCCGCGCGCGAACACCTGGAACGCCACGGCGGCGCGGTGGTCAACGTGGCCAGCATTGCCGGCATGCGCGGCGCGGGGAGCTCGATTCCGTATTGTGCCTCGAAGGCGGCGCTGTTGAATATGACGATCTCGCTGGCGCGCAGCTTGGCGCCGCGCATCCGCGTGAACGCCGTCGCGCCCGGTTTCATCGAAGGGCGCTGGCTGCAGCAAGGGCTCGGCTCGCGCTACGAGGCGGTCAAGCAGCGCGTCGAGCAATGCCTTCCCCTGGGCCGGGTCGCCACGCCCGATGATATTGCCCAAGCGATCCTCAGCTTGATCCAATGCGAGCATATCACTGGGCAAACGCTGGTTTGCGACGGCGGTATGACGATCGTCGATCCGATGATGTGGCGGTAGTTTTCGCGATTTTGCCCCGTTTTACCCGGCGGCAGGGAACAAGGACCGACTGGTTTGAGCGAAGCATCGACGACAAAGCCGCGCAAGGTTGCGATCATCGGCGGAGGGATCAGCGGGCTGGCGGCCGCTTACCACCTCGGCGAGCGCCACCCTGCGGTCCAAGTCACGCTGTTCGAGGCGAGTCCGCGGCTGGGGGGCGTGCTGCAAACCGATCGCCGCGACGGCTACCTGCTCGAGCGGAGCGCCGACAACTTCATCACCAACGTCCCCTGGGCGCGCGACTTGTGCGAGCGACTGGGGCTGGGCAACGAGTTGATCGGCACCTCGGCCGTCGATCGCCGCGTCTACGTCGTTCATCGGGGCAAGCTCCGCGCGATTCCCGAAGGGTTCATGCTGCTCGCGCCACAGCGCCTGTGGCCGATTATTACCACGCCGGTGCTCAGTCTGCCGGGCAAGCTGCGAATGCTGGCCGAAGCGTTTGTGCCTCGCCGTTCCAGCGACGATGATGAAAGCCTGCAAGCATTCGCCGTGCGCCGCCTGGGTAAGGAAGCCTTCGAGCAACTGGTGCAACCCTTGGTCGGCGGCATCTATACCGCCGATTCAAGCAAGCTAAGCCTAGCGGCTACGTTGCCGCGGTTCATCGAGATGGAGCAGCAGCACGGCAGCCTGATTCGCGCGGCACTCAAGCAGCGCAAGGCCGAGCAAGCGAGCGAAAAAGGCAGCGGCGCCCGCTACGGCCTGTTCATGACACCGCGCGGCGGTGTGCAAGCGCTGATCGACGCGCTGGCCGCCAAGCTTTCGGCCGTGAACATCCACACGGGTACGCCGGTCGAACGACTGGAGCGCGTCGAGAATCGCTGGCGCATTGCGACCGGCGCGGGCGACCCCCAGGAATTCGATGGCCTGATCGTCTCGGTCTCGGCCGTCCAGGCCGGCAAACTGCTGGCGGCCATTGACCACGAGTTGGGCGCGACGTTGCGCGAGATCCCTTACGCCGGCAGCGCGGTCGTACTTTTGGGCTATCGACAATCGCAGTTCGCCCGGCCAATCGAAGGTTTTGGCGTGGTCGTGCCCGAGGTCGAGCGTCGCGAAGTCCTGTCGATCAGCTTCAGCAGCCAAAAGTATCCTGACCGTGCCCCGCCAGGATGCGTCTTGCTGCGAGTCTTTTTCGGCGGCGCGGCGCGCCCTGACCAGTTGACCTGGGCCGACGCGCGGCTGGTCGACGCGGCGCGGCGCGAACTGGGCGATTTGCTGGGGGTGACCGGCGAGCCGGAATTGGTGGAAGTGGCCCGCTGGCCGCATCACATGCCCCAGTATCACGTCGGCCACCTCGATCGCGTGGCGACCATCGAACGCCGCGCGGCCGAGCAGCCTCACCTGGCGCTGTGCGGCAGCGCCTATCGCGGCGTGGGCATTCCCAACTGCATCCACAGCGCGCAGCAAGCGGCCGAGCAAGTCTGCCGCGGCTGGTGATGGCTCGCCTTGGCGGTGACGATACAGACGCCGCGACTATTTCGGCGACGCGCCCTTGCGCGACTGGACGCGCTCGGTCAGCTTTTTGACCACGGCCGAGAATTCCTTGCGGGCGACGGCCAACCCCTGGGCCGTTTTCGTCCCCGGGCCGCGCACATAGTCGAGCACGATTTTCTCGGAGGCGACGAATTCGTCGGCCACGGGGCCAATCTCGGTGGCGATGTCCATGGGGATTCGCGTCACGCCGTTGGCGTCGCCGTGCAACAGCTCGCCATTGCGAACCGTCAGCCCGCCGACGCGAACCGGCAGGCCGATGTGCAGAATGTGGCAAAAGGCATGCGAGCAAATGGTGCCGCCGGTGAAGACCGGATAATTTAGCGCGCGAACCTGTTCCAAGTCGCGACCACCGCCGCTGGTAATCAGACCAGCCGAGCCGAACCCTTGATAGACCGAGCACATCACTTCGCCGAATGTGGCGGCCACGGCCGGGTCGTCGAGATCCTGGAACACCACGACCGCGGGCCCGGGCAGCTCGGCGAACTTGGCCACTTGCTGGTCCATCGAGCCGTAGGCGTCGCCACCCGACGGGGGCGCGTCGCTGCGAAACGACGCGGTCGCGGCATAGCCAACCATCGGCGGCAAGGTCGGAAAGACCGACTTGATGCGGCCGTCCATGTAGCCGGCGTTGCGCGGAATGACGTCGAACAGCTCGATGATGTTGCAAATGGTCGGCGTATCAAAGCGGCCCAAGTGGGCCAGCGTATCAGCGGTGATCGGCATGTTGCGAGATCCTTGGCGGTAACTTAACGGAGATGATTCAGTTTTCAGGCGTGCGCGATAAATACCCCTCCCTTTCAGGGAGGGGCAAGGGGGAGGGTAGAGACGTCACAGGCCAATCGATGCTAAGCGCAGCGATCGTACTCATTGGCGCAATACGATCTGGCTCGCAACGCGTTTACCCTCACCCGCTGCGCTTCGCTCCGCGACCTCTCCCTTAAAGGGAGAGGTGTGAAAGCTGGCCCGGCGGGACTAGTACCATACCAAAAAAAACCGCCGTACACCGCCCCCGCGGGGGCAAATGCACGGCGGTTTGAACTTTTCCAAAGGCTCGGCGATTCACCCTGTTTCGCCGGGCCATTTAGCCCAAGGGTTATTGACCCTTGATCACGATAAACTCGTTCCGCTCGCCGGCGCGAACCAGCAGCAACAGACCTTCCTTCAACGAGGCGTCCTTCAGCGTGGCCTGGAAGTCACCGACGTTTTCGATGGTCTTCTGGCCGACGCGCAAGATCACCATGCCGACGCGGACCTTGGCCTGCTCGGCCGGGCTCCCCTCTTCGACGCTGGTGACCACCACGCCCTTGGCGTTGCGGATGTTCAACTGCTTGGCGACATCGGGCGTCAGTTCGCTGACCTCCAAGCCCCATTCGTTGCTGGCGAATTGGGGCGATTGCGATTCATCGTTCTGCTTGTTGCTGCGGCGAGCCGTCTTGCCGAACGAATCGGGCAACGTCTGCATCACCACTTCCAACGTCATGGGCTTGCCGTCGCGCAACACCTTGACCGGCTGGCGCGAATCAATCGGCAGTTGCTCAACCACTTCGCGCAAATCGCTGGTGTTGCGGACCTTCTTGCCCGCGAAGTCGACGATCACGTCCCCTTCGTGGAACTTGGCCGTTGCCGCCGGCGAGTCGGGGAAGACTTCGGTCACGACCACGCCCGGCTGATCCTGCACGCCGAGCTTTTCGGCCAGCGACGCGGTCAGTGGTTCGATCCCCACGCCCAGGTAGGCGCGCTGCACGTTGCCGCGCTTGATCAACTGATCGACCACCCAGCGAGCCAGGTTGCTTGGAATGGCGAAGCCAATTCCTTGGTAGCCGCCGCTGCGGCTGTAGATGGCCGTGTTGATGCCAATCACTTCGCCGTCCAGGTTCACCAGCGGACCACCCGAATTGCCTGGGTTGATCGCGGCGTCGGTCTGCAAATAGCGGGCGCGTTGATCGGCCCGAATGCTGCGCCCCTTGCCGCTGATGATGCCGGCACTGACGGTCGATTCGAGTCCGAATGGGTTCCCGACGGCGATCACCCAATCGCCGATTTCCAGCGCGTCGCTATCGCCCAGCTTGGCCGAGGGGAGATTGCTGGCCCCCTTCAGGTAAATCACGGCCAGGTCGGTCTGAGGATCGGTCTTGATGGTGTTGGCCTTGAATTCACGACCGTCGCTCAGACGGACGGTGATCTCATCGGCCCCTTGCACGACATGGTTGTTCGTCAGCACGATACCCGACGAGTCGATGATCACGCCCGAGCCCATCGACTCTTGCGGCTGGCTATGCTGCTCGAAAGGCATCCCTTGCATGCCATTGCCGCCGAAATCCTTGAACATGTCCTCGAACGGCGTCCCCTTGAACGGGTTCTCGCCCGGCTGCATTTGCCGCTGCTGGGGACCGCTGCGTTTGATTTGCTTGGCGCCGGTGCGGGCGTCGATGGCCACGACAGCGGGTAGAATCGTATCCGACGCTTGGCGAAATACTTTGGACAAGCCGCGGGCGTTTTGCGTCGCGGCCGGATCGACCGGCGTCACTTTGGCGACCGGAGCTTGCGCCCAGGCGTGCGTGGTTTGATGGCCGGGGATCAAGGCGATCCCGGCCGTGGCCGCGCCGATCACCACCCAGGTGATGGCCCAAGCCACTTTGTTCGATAACTTGGAACTCATGCTCCGTCCTCCGCAAAATAATTGATAGCGTGTGTGAGACGTTGATGGTTAATTTGGCAGACGAGGAAACAATCCGCGCCTGTTTCGCATCGATTGATACGCGGCCGGGCCGAAAAGGTGCAACCGGTTTTGCACAAATCTCGGGCCGTGCGCACTGTGGATTTGTTGCCAGCGGGGGGCCGCTTCTTGCTCTCCTAAAGGGAATGTTAAGCGCAGGGCCAGGGCGGGCCAGCTAAGATTGACAAAACATCAATCGCCATTTAGGCTTACGAATATTGGCGAGTTGCTCGCATAGTTTACTTAGGGTCGGTTTCATGCCCCGCAGTCAGGAACCGGAAACATTTCTTAACGAAGCCGATCTGCTCGAACACTGCCAGCAGCGCATCGGCTACCGGTTTCAAGATTGCGCGTTACTGCGGGCGGCACTCACGCACGCCTCGGGCGCCCAGCACCGGTTGGCGTCGAACGAACGGCTGGAGTTCCTGGGCGACGCCATTCTCGGTGCGGTCGTCTGCGAACTGTTGTTCCGTCGCTTTCCCGAGTACCTCGAAGGGGACCTGACCAAGGTCAAATCAATCGTGGTCAGCCGGCAGACCTGCGCACGCATCAGCGAGAACATGGGGCTGGACGATTTTCTGTTCCTGGGCAAAGGGATGGCCACCCAGGGAACCGTGCCACCGTCGCTGATGGCCAACGTGTTCGAATCGCTGATCGCGGCCACGTACCTGGACGGCGGTTTCGATCCGGCCCGGGCGTTGATCGAACGCTTGGTGGGACCGGAAATCGAGTCGGCGATCGAAAGTGATGAATCGACCAACTTCAAGTCGATTCTCCAGCACCTGGCCCAGCGTCAATACAGCACGACGCCGACGTATCAGTTGCTGGACGAAAAAGGGCCCGACCACAGCAAGTGCTTCAAGATCGCGGCGCAAATCGCCCGCGAGCGCTTCCAGCCCGCCTGGGGTCGCAACAAGAAAGAAGCCGAGCAACGAGCGGCGCGCAACGCGCTAAGCGAGATCAACGGCGAACCGGCGCCGTTTCCGGCAGAGTAATTCGGCGCGACTAGATATCGTAGTACAAGCAGAACTCGTACGGGTGCGGGCGCAACCGCATGGCGTCGACTTCTTTTTCGAGCTTGTAGCGAATCCAGGTGTGGATCACGTCCTCGGTGAACACATCGCCACGCAACAGAAACTCGTGATTCTGTCGCAGTGCGCCGAGTGATTCTTCCAACGAGCCAGGCGCCTTGGGAACTCGCGCCAATTCCTCGGGCGGCAGGTCGTAGATGTCCTTGTCGAGCGGGTCGCCCGGGTGCATCTTGTTTTGAATGCCGTCGATCACCGCCATCAGCATGGCCGAGAAAGCCAGGTAAGGATTGCAACTCGGGTCCGGACAGCGGAACTCGACGCGCTTGGCCTTGGGGCTGGCGCTGTACATCGGAATGCGGCAAGCCGCCGAACGATTGCGCTGGGAATAAGCCAGATTCACTGGCGCTTCGTAACCCGGCACCAGTCGCTTGTAGCTGTTGGTCGTCGGATTGCTAAAGGCGAGTATCGCCGGCGCGTGCCGCAGCAAGCCCCCCATTGCGTAGATCGCCGTGTCGCTCAGGCCGGCATAGCCCGAGCCGGCGAACAACGGCTCGCCGCCGCGCCATAGCGAAATGTGCGTGTGCATGCCGGAGCCGTTGTCGCCAAACAGCGGCTTGGGCATGAACGTCACCGTCTTGTTGTGCCGGCGGGCGACGTTCTTAATGATGTACTTGTACATGCACATGTAGTCAGCCATCGTCACCAGGTCCTGGTAACGAAGGTCGATTTCGCACTGCCCGGCCGTGGCCACCTCGTGGTGCTGAGCTTCAACGTCCATGCCGCAGTCGATCATCGACTGCATCATTTCATTGCGGATGTTCATCAACTGGTCGGACGGCGGCACCGGGAAATAGCCTTCCTTGTGCCGCAGCTTGTAACCCAGGTTCGGGCTTTCGACGCGGCCGCGATTCCACTCGCCTTCGACGCTGTCGACGTGGTAGTAACCTTCGTGCGAGTTCTGGTCGAACCGCACGTCATCGAAGATGAAAAACTCGGCCTCGGGGCCGATGTAGCAGGTGTCGGCGATGCCCGTGCTTTTCAGGTAGTTGACCGCCTTGCGGGCCACGTTGCGCGGGTCGCGCGTGTAGTCCTCGCGGGTGACCGGGTCCTGGATGTTGCAGATCATCGAGATGGTCGGCAGCGTCGTGAACGGATCGAGGACCGCGGTCTCGGGGACCGGAACCAGGGTCATGTCGCTCTCGTTGATCGCCTGCCAGCCGCGAATGCTCGAACCGTCGAAGCCCAGGCCGTCCTCGAACACTTCCTCGGTCAGCTTGCCGACCGGAATCGTGAAGTGCTGCCACAGGCCGGGGAAGTCCATGAACCGCAGATCGACCGCCTTGACGTCCTTTTCGCGGCAGAAGGCCAGAACTTCACGAGGCTTCATCGCGCGCTTCTCCCCAGGTGTCTGATTCATAAGGATTCGAGGGCCGCCCCGAGCAGTAGTGGAAGGATCCGATCGCCGTTCACCAGGCGCGCTCATTCGCGCCAGCGACCATGATAGCGCGCCCCCAGGGCAACGCAATCCGAGGAGCGCGCAATTTTCTCGCGGCGGCAGCCCACGGAAAGGGCCACGAATCGGGTGAGATTTGGCCGCTCGCTACGCGCTTTGCGGGTCCATACGCTGATCGGCCGCGCGGCGCGCCCCCTCGGGCAACAGCACCGTCATGCCGCGGCGCAGCCAATCGATCCGGTCGGGCAGGATCGAATAGAAGTTGTGCTTCCCCTCGCGGCGCAGCGACACCAGTCGCGCCGCTCGCAACAGCGCCAGGTGGTGACTCACCGCCGGCTGACTTTGCTCGAGCAGATCGCACAGCGCTCGGACGTGCAACTCGGGACGCCGAGTCAAGAAGTACAAAATTCGCAGCCGGGTCTCGTCGGACAAAAGCTTGAACACGCCGACCAGGTCGTTCAGCGTGTTGAACATGGTGGCCGCTCCGTCGATCGAGTCGCGGAGTGCCTGGCCGTCGGTCGAGGGCGCAATGGCGGAGCTGATCATGGTGGGCTTGCCTCGCGTTGAACGTGCGCGTTTGATTGTCACGGTGACCCGCATCATGCGCGTCTCGCCCGCCACGGGATCATGCCGTTCGCGCAACCGAACGCATCACCCCGAAGCCGCGTCAACGCCTTGGGCTGCCCTCATCGCGCGCGGCAGCGCACGACAACAAGCAGTTCAACGACGCCCTGACGGCTCGCAGCGCTCGAGACACTAACTTCGGACAAGATGATTGAGATAAGAAAAGAAAAGGTGCAACCGGGCCGACTGCCCACAACTGCAGAACACAGTTGGTCGAAAATCGTTTGGGCCAGCCGGTCATGGGGCCGCACCGCCGATTCTAAACGGGGGGATCGTGGCCGAGAAGTGCCGTTTGATTACAAAAGTCCGGGATTCGCGGGGGGCGACGAGTTGTCGCCCCGCACCGCAATTGGAGAAAAGCAGCTAGACCGGCAATCGGTCAATGGTTACTTGGCGACGAACGCACGCCCGAGTCGGCCTCGATGACCACGGGACGCCGCCCGGCCAGCCGGCGGCTTTCAAACCAGTTGAGCACCAGTTCTCGCTCGCCTCCCCAGGGTAAAAACCCTAGCAAACGCCGGCCGGAATCGCCGTCGTCATGGCTCCAGAGCCAGACCCCCTGGCTGCCGATCTCCGCTTTGGAAATCGCGGGCCAGGGCAAGCGCGACTCGCGTCCCAGCAGCCGCTGGCCCAGCCCTTGAAAGCTCAATTCATAGGTCATCGGCAGCCAGAGCTTCCAACTAGCCAACGCCGCCAGCAGCCAAGCCAGCGGCGCCAGTTCCCACCGCGCGGTCACCCGCCAGACGGTCAAGACAATCGTGGCCGAGCAGACGATCAGCACCAGCCAGCCCGAGACTGAATTCACCGCCGTCGGCCAGACACGCCACCGCACCGGCGCCAACGTCAACGGGCCGCCTCGTTCGGTCGCGGTTTCATCGGGAGCAGGTTCCATGCCTGGGCCTCAATGACATCGGGCTACGTTTCGTCCGTGGCTGTCGTGTTGATCGCGGACGGCTGCAACATGCCACGGACAATAAACACCAAGAAGGCAAACATAAAGCTTGCCGTCAGCACCGTCCCCAGCGCGATCAGCCCAAACCGGTCGCGCATCAATACCACTTGCGGCGGCTCGTCGATCCCCACGGCCCGGCGCTCAGAGCCTTCGGGGCGTTTCGATTGCCGCTCGGTCTCGAGTTGCCATTCTCGCCACTGCTCGATCGCCTCGGGCGTGCCATATTCGGCCAGGATCATTGCGCGTGCCTGGTACAAACCTACGATGACCAGGGCGAGGTACACCACGTACGCAGCGCCAGTCAGCACCCAACCTAGCGGCGACGGAGACATTGAGTTGTCCATGAGCGTTATTCTAGCGCCGTCGATTACTTTGCCGGCTTACCGAGCAGTTCGAGCACGGCGCTGGTCATGGCCGAGACGCCCGTCACAATCGACGGCTCGGCGTCAGGATAATAGCGAGGCGAGTGCAACGAGGGGGCCGTCATGCCGGGGCGCTGATAGCCGGCCAGCCGCGGCGGATCGATGGTGCCGATCTGGAACTGAAAGATGGGGATTCCTTCCTGGGCGAACTGGCTGAAGTCTTCGCCCCCCATCGACGGCTCGGTCAGCACCAGGTTGTCCTCGCCGACCACGCGGCGGAACGTGGGCAACAGCCGAGTGACCAGTGCTTCGTCGTTCCATAGCGCCAAGGCGCCTTCGCTGAACTCGACCTTGGGCTCGGGAGCGCCGGCGCTGTCGGCGGCCGCCTTGGCCTTGCGGATGATCGCCTGCTGGAGCTTCTTGCGAGTCTCGTCGCTGAAGCTGCGAACCGTCAACTGCAACTGGCAGCGTTCGCCGATGATGTTGTGGCGTGTGCCGCCATGGATCGAACCGACCGTGACCACGGCCGGCTCGGTTGGCTTCATCTCGCGGCTGACGATGGACTGCAAATCGACGATCAAGTGCGCGGCCTGCACCACAGGGTCGATCGTCGTGTGGGGATAAGCGCCGTGGCCGCCGCGGCCATAGAGCGTGATGTCCACGCTATCGACATTGGCCAACGAATGCCCCGGCCGATAGCCGACCTTGCCGGTGGCCAATTGCGACGAGCAGTGCAACGCCAGGGCGAAGTCCGGCTTGCGGTACTGCGAGAACATATGATCGTCGATCATCTTGCGGGCGCCCGAGCCCGACTCCTCGGCGGGTTGGCCGACGAACATCACGCTGCCGCGCCATTGGTCCTTGTTGGCGGCCAGATACTGGGCCGTGCCGATCAGGCAGGTCATGTGAATATCATGACCGCAGGCGTGCATCACGCCGACCGGACGACCTTGCTTGTCGTTGATGCTAACTTTCGACGCGTAGGGAACACCTGTTTGCTCGACGACGGGCAAGGCATCCATATCGGCGCGGATCATCACGCGCGGTCCTTCGCCCGAGATGAGCAGTCCGACGATGCCGTAGCCGCCGACCGGCGCTCCCACATCGACGCCTACTTTGCGCAGCTCTTCGGTCAATCGCTGGCTGGTGCTCTTCTCTTCCAGCGACAGTTCGGGGTACTGATGCAGATGTTTGTAGAGGTCGAACAACGGGCCGACGTTTTCGCTGACCCACGCTTTGGGCTCACTCGCCGCCAGCGGAGCCGCGAGGCAGGCCGTCAAAACGACAGTCATCATGGACGTAAAAACGCGAAGCGTGCGCGAGGCGAACATAGGCTGTCCTTTAGCTGGCATGGCGTGACAAAGCGCTGGCTTGAAAGGCCGCGGCGACCACTCGTATCGTGCCGTCGCGCGCGACGGGAAATCAATCCCTGAACTGGATCGATTCAAGCAAATTCCCTGGGATTCATAAGATTGCAGTTAAGATGACAGGCAAACGAGCAATTCAAACGCGATCTTGCGCATGGCCCGGGCCCGATGGCTAAGGCACTTTTTCACCTCGGGGGCCAGTTCGCCGAACGTCCGGTGATACTCAGGCAACTCGAACAGCGGGTCGTAGCCAAACCCGCCAGTGCCGTGATACTCGGTCAGCATGCGGCCGCAACAGACGTCTTCGGCCCGGGCGCGAATGTTACCCGCTGGGTCGGCAAGCGCCACGTGACAGACATAGTGCGACGAACGTCGCTCGGTCGGCACGCTGGCCAGATCGGCGAGCAGCCGCTGGTTGTTGTCTTCGTCGGTCGCGCTGGGGCCGGCATAGCGCGCCGAGTAAACGCCAGGAGCGCCTTTCAGCGCGTCGACGCACAGCCCGCTGTCATCGGCCAACACCCAGTGTTTGACATATCGGGCATAGCCGGTGGCCTTGAGCGCCGCATTCTCGGCGAAGGTGGTGCCGGTCTCTTCGACTTCGGGTACGTCGGCAAACTCGCTGAGATCGCGAACCGTGATCCCCAGCGGCCCCAGCAGCGCCGCCAGCTCGATTCCTTTCTTGTGGTTGCGTGTGCCAAGGACCACCATCCGATTCGACTCAGCCATCATCAAGACACCGTTCCATTCTCAGACTTGAATTGCGGCAAAACTTTGCGGCTCAAACCGTTCGTACCGACGATAAGGCAATTGCTTTGATTCACGATAGACAGTTTGGGGTTGCGAAATCTCGTGCAAGGCGTGCATAAAAACTGCGCATGGCATGTTTTCTAGGCAAAGTATCTCGGGGAAATCTTGGTCCACAATCCCTGGCGGCACCAGGGAACATCGCATTCATCGCAAACTGTTGATGCCACAAATCTTAACGTCTGCCAATCAACGCCAATACCTCTCAAATCCCGCTGAATTGCTCGGTCCCGTGTCGGTTAGTGGCAATGCACATCAATGTGCGAACCAGCACGCGGCACGCCAGTTGCTATCGCTTGGACCGGCCAATCGAACTTGAACTAATTTGCCATTGGCTGAGGTTCGGTCGGCAACTCGTCGCGCGGCCACCAGCCGAGGCGTCGGGTTCAACGTCAGGCGGGTTCTGCTTCATCGACGACACCGCAGGCGGCGCTCATGGGCGCGGTCGCTTATCGCTTGACGATATGCCGACGGCGTTTGGCGCTCTTGGTATGTCGTTTTCCTGACCATTCGAGGGATTGGTCTTGATGCGCTCCCGCTCTGTGTTGGCTTACCAGCTTATTACGAAGCCAGGGAGTGTTTATCGGATCAGCGAATTGCCGTTGTGGTGGGGCCAGCGAGTGGCAGCCGCGACTGGCAAAGTGATCGACCAACAGCTTGGCCGCTCGACCTCGAATTGAACACCAGACAATCGACGCTGCGATATTCGCGGCGTTGACCTGAGCGATTCTGGCTTCCGCCTGGCCAGAAGAGGCCCCAACGGTTTGAGCAGGTTCGCCTGCTCAAACCGGGGTCCTCTGGCCCGCCCCAGAATGTGAATCGAACGGTTGTTGTCGGCGAGCATGGAGGTGCGGCGACACGTGTCCGGTCTGGTCCAGCGGTCAGCTTCGTGGCAACGCGGAACGGAAAATGTCGAGCCCGAGCAGCAATTCACTGTGACTAAAGATTTACCGTGCCCGAGATGATTTACGGAGTTTTCCGATGTCGCGAGCGTCGGATGGCTGATACCTGTTCACCTTTTATCGTTTACGTTACCCCGGGAGTATTGCAGAGATGATACGACGCATCCTTCTACCCATCGTCGCGCTCGCCGTCGCGGCAAGCTTCCTGGCAGCGACATGCTGCCTGGCTCAGGAGCCTGCGGTTACGACGCCCGTGGCCGCCCCCTCTCCTCCGACTCCAAACTACTCGGTCGCCGTGGACACCATCTGGGTCATGATCGGCGGCATGTTGGTGTTCTTCATGAACCTGGGCTTCGGCTGCGTCGAAGCCGGCATGTGCCGTGCCAAGAACTGCGTGAACATTCTCTCGAAGAACTTCATCGTATTCGCTGTTTCGACGGTGGCGTTCTGGATGCTCGGTTGGGGCATCATGTTTGGCAACAACGCGGATAGCCCCTGGTTCGGCAAGGAAGGCCTCTGGTTCGTCAGCGACTTCGCTTACAGCGAAACGGTGGATAACAGCCCGGCCACGGGAGCCGACTACAAGGGCTACTACGGCGCGATCAATTGGACGGGCGTGCCGCTGGCCGCCAAGTTTTTCTTCCAATTGGTATTTGCCGGGACCGCCGCGACCATCGTCTCGGGTGCCGTGGCTGAACGCATCAAGTACTTGTCGTTCATTGTCTTTACCTTCTTCATGGGTATCGTCATCTACCCCGTGGTTGGCCACTGGATATGGGGCGGCGGGTTCCTGGCGCAAAAGGGTTTTGCGGACTTCGCCGGCTCGACTCAGGTACACTCGATCGGCGGTTGGGCCGCCTTGGTGGGCATCCTGTTCCTTGGCCCGCGCATTGGCAAATACGGCCCCGATGGCCGAGTCAATGCCATCCCCGGGCACAGTATGATGGCCGCCTTCATCGGCTGCTTCGTGCTCTGGTTCGGCTGGTTCGGGTTCAACCCGGGCAGCACGATGGGCATTGCCCTCGACCAGGTCGCTCCGGCCGAAGTGGCCATCGTCACCAATCTGGCCGCCGCGGTCGCGGCTTGCACCGCGACGGCTACCGCCTGGATCATGTTGGGCAAGCCCGATATCGGCATGACGCTGAACGGCTGCTTGGCAGGGCTGGTCGCGATCACGGCTCCGTGTGCCTTCGTTGACGCCTACGCCGCAGCGGTCATCGGCGCGATCGCCGGTGTGCTCGTCGTGGTGGCGGTCATGACATTTGACCGATTCAAGATCGACGATCCGGTTGGCGCCACGTCGGTTCACTTGGTGAACGGCGTGTTTGGCACGATCTGCATCGGCCTGTTCGCCCACCCCGCTCGCACCGCTCGCTACGTTCCGTTCTCGCCCGAAGTGGCGATGACTCCGGGGCTGTTTTACGGCGGCGGCACGACCATGCTGGTACGCCAGTTGATCGGGGTTGGCCTGACTGCCGCTTACGTGCTTGTCGCGTCAACCGTGGTCTGGGCGGTAATCAAGTACACGATTGGTTTGCGTGTCTCCGAACAAGAAGAGCTCGAAGGGCTCGACTTCGGCGAACATGGCAACGAGTCGTACCACGGCTTTGTCATGGCCCGGTCGGAAGGTTAATTGTCATCGCCCGGTGCGATGGATCGCATCGTGGTTCATGTTCTTACGAGCGAAGGCCGGTACCCAACAATCGGTGCCGGCCTTCGCTGTTTTTATACGACCTGCTATCGACTGTAACATTCGGCTAACAAATATGTTGCGCTCTGCCAGATCGCTAGGCCCATTGCTCTTGGCGCGCCGCCGCGACTAGAATGCCGCGCAGCGAGACCGGCCGTCGGTTCTGGCTTGAGTGGCCCTCGCTCGCGGGCAGAAATCATTTACCGCCGCGCGACCAAACCACGGGTTCAACATCTTCAGCGGCGTTGCCATGCCGCGTTTCAAGGAATCGAGTACAGGTAAGTTCGACTCGCCAGCCGAGTCATCAATCGTCAGACGCGCCAAGCGTTCGACGATCATCGCCCCTGAGCTTGCCTGACCACGTATGAGTTCCACTCCTTCGCCGTCTTCGAGTTCCGAAGAGTCCAGCGCTTCCTCGTCCGCCGCCGCCACGAACGGCGCACCCACGCCCCAGCCGCACGCGCCGGCCGGCGACCCCGGGCCAACTGCCGCGGAACAGAAAAGCGACGAGTCCTCGTTGCCACTGGACGATCTGGCCACGACCATTGGCGCTGACACCACGGTCAGCGAGCTCGACGGCCCGACCCTGCCGACGCGGATCAAGACCCTGTTGATCGGCAAGCCGCGAGATCTGAAAGACACGTCGCTGTTTCACCACGTGACGTTGATCGCGTTTTTGGCCTGGGTGGGGCTGGGGGCCGACGGGCTTAGCTCGTCATGTTACGGTCCCCAGGAAATCTTCCTGTACCTCCGCGACCGGCCACACCTGGCGGTGTTTTTGTCACTGTTGACGATCATCACGGTCATCGTCATTTCGAATTGTTACAGTCACATCATCGAGGAGTTCCCCAGCGGCGGCGGTGGCTACCTGGTCGCGTCGAAACTTCTGGGGCGGCGCGTGGGCGTGGTCTCGGGCTGCGCGCTGCTGGTCGACTATGTGTTGACCATCACCGTGTCAATCGCGGCCGCTGGCGATGCGCTGTTCGGCTTGGTCGATCCCCGCTTACACACGTTGAAGCTACCAGCCGAGTTGGTGGCAATATTGCTGCTGATCGTGCTGAATCTGCGCGGCATCAAGGAATCGGTAAAAGTCCTGCTGCCGATCTTCTTGACGTTCCTGGTCTGTCACATCGTGTTGATCCTCGGCTCGATCGGCCTGCACCTGGGCGAAACCGGGGCCAAGGTGGCCGAAATCGGCGGCGAGATCAGCAAGGATCTCAATGACGCGAACTTCGGCTTGTGGGGCATGATCGCCTTGATCCTGCGAGCCTATTCGATGGGCGCTGGCACCTACACCGGCATCGAAGCGGTCAGCAATAGCATGCCCGTCATGCGCGAGCCCCGCGTCGCCACGGCCAAGCGCACGATGCTGTACATGGGCTTGTCGCTGGCGTTGACGGCGGGTGGTTTGATTATCGCCTATATGTTGCTCGACATCCGCTTCGTCGAAGGCGACATCAAGACCATGAACACCAAGCTGGCCGAGGTGTTCGTTCGGAACATCGGTCTGGCCGATCACAAAATGGGTCTGATCTTCATTGCCGTGACGGTCATCTCGGAAGGGGCGTTGTTGTTTGCCGCGGCCCAGGCGGGCTTTATCGACGGCCCGCGCGTGTTGGCCAACATGGCCCACGACTCGTGGATGCCCCACTGGTTCGCCAACTTGTCGGAACGGTTGGCCACGCACAACGGCATTTTGCTGATGGGCTGCTCGGCCGTCGCGGCGTTGGTGCTGACCCACGGCGAAACCACGCTGCTGGTGGTGATGTACTCGATCAACGTGTTTCTGACCTTCTCGCTGTCCATGCTAGGAATGTTGCGCCATTGGTGGCGGCTGCGCGGTAGGAATCCGCTCGCCAACCGGCGATTGGCCGTGTTCGGTCTGGGCGCGGCCATGTGCTTGTGCATTCTCGGCTTGGTGGTCTACGAGAAGTGCATCCATCCGTTTGTGCATCCCGAGCCAGGCGTGAATCCTTGGACGCAAAGCACCTCGTACGGCGGGCTGGTGACGATCGCCGTGACCAGCGCGCTGGTGCTGATCTGCTTTATGATTCACCGCCACTATCGCGGCGTCGTCGCTCGGCTCAAGCGATTGGACGACACGCTTAGCGGCTTGCCGTCTTATGGCAACCCGGAACTGGCGCCCCCTGACCATTCCCAGCCGGCGGCGGCGATCCTGGTTGGCGGTTACGGCGGCCTGGGCGTGCATACCATGCTGAACGCCATCCGCTTTGCCCCGGGACACTTCAAGAGCGTGATCTTCCTGTCGTCGGCCGTGGTCGACTCGGGCAATTTCAAGGGGGCCGACGCGGTCGACGCGCTGCAACACCACTGTGAAGAAGCGCTGGGCAAATACGTCGATCTGGCGAACCGCTTGGGAATGCCCTCGACGTCGTACCTGTCGATTGGCACCGACGCGGTCGAAGAACTGGAGCGGATGTGCCTGGAAATTCACCGTCAGTTTCCCAAGGCGATCTTCTTCGCAGGGCAGCTCATTTTCCAGCGCGATACGTTCGTCCAGCGGCTGCTCCACAACCAGACCGCCCAGTCGCTGCAACGCCGGCTGCAATGGTCGGGCCTGCCGATGGTCATTCTGCCGACGCGCGTCCGCTAAAGCCGGCACGATCGCTACCGCCCATCCGATGGGGGCGATTGCCGCGACGCAATCTGCACACAGTGACCAGCTTAACGACCCGAATCGCTGAAAATGCCGCAAGGCGCGCACGGCTGGCGTGTCCCAACGTCAAGCCAGACTTATAATTAGCCGAGCTGGTGGGTCGAAGTTTTGCGCTGTATTTCACGGCGAATCGCGGTGGCTAGTTTCTGAAACCCCACCGATCAAACGAAACGGAATCGCAGATCGAGACTCATGGAAACGGCTGGTGTCTGGCAAATCTCGCTCGCGGATTTGGAGGTCGCGGTTCGCACCGCTGATCCGGCCGCGCTGTTGGTTCCCGGCCGCATTCTGCGCCGCGTGATCAAGCAAGACCGCCAGATTCCCGGCGTCGGTCTGCGCGTGCCCCATCGCAAGACGTACCTCGTGGCCCGCGACCGCCTGCTGTCGATGGCTTATCCCGACGAGTTGGGGCTGAACGCGACCAGCGAGCTGCCCGAGCAGGTCATCCTGCTCGCGCGCCCCGAGGCCGAGAAGCTCAACGCCATGACGCGAGGTCGCGCGCTGGTCAAATACTGGCGGCTGCTGATGCACGCCCGGGTACACATGGCGCTCGAGGCGCGTCGCGCCGAGGGGCAACTAACGCCAGCCGATGTCTGGCAGCGCTTCGAGCAACTGGGCGACACGGTCGTTGCTGAGATTCGCGACGTGCTCGAACACGACGAATGGCTGCTGCCGCCGGCCGATGACGAAACGCTGTACCTGGAATTTGCCGCGGTGTTCTTTGAACTGCGGTTTTTCGCTCCGCGCTTGTTGCCCGACTATTTTCCGTCGATCGCTGACTTTGATGCGGTGGCCTCGCTACTGGGGCGCGATGTTGACGCCGCAGCATTGTTCGAGCGCACTCGACTACACGGCGCGCCCCATCCGGAAGAGTTCTTTGTCGTCGACGACGAAGAGCCGCATGCCGCACAGCACGATGAACACCTGACCGTGCCGCCGCGCAAACAGTCCGAACGGGCTTACTGTCGGCTGATGGAACACGCGGATCGGGCCCGCGCGCGCGGCAACCTGGTCCGCTCGGCCATGCAGCGCACGCAAGCCGCCGGTGTGATTGGTCCCAAGGCCGCCAAGGCCGCGCGACGCGAAGGTCGGGCCGATTTGGACCAGTTGGCGCGCCGCCTGCAAGTGGCGCTCGACATGTCCGAGGATGACTACGAGCGCTGGGCGACAAGTCTGATCGAATTACTCCCTCACGCGGCCGAAGGGCTCCGTTCTCCCGAAGCCCGCATCCTGAATGACGTGCAGAAAGTCTGCGTCGACCACGAGCGCGGCGTCTACACGATCGACCTGGTCGAGTGGGTCACATCGCGTGGCAAACAGCCGCTCAGGCGGCCGCTGCCGTGCCTGCGCGAAGTGTCGATCGCCAAGCATTTGCATGCCGCAGCCGCGAAGTTGGGCGCCGCCCGCTTGTCGGTCGATGCGCGGCACCGACTCTCGCATCTGTTCGAGGCGACCCAAGCCGCGGCCGAAACCAAGTTGCGTGGCACGCTGCGACCGCGGATCGAAAAAGCTTTCAATGTCGTCGAGTTGCGCCCCGGCAATGTGCCCGAAACCGTCGCCCGGCAGAAGCTGATCGAGGAACTGCTCGATCGGATCGCCGATCACGGCTATCTGACCTTGGGCGACTTGCGCGACGCCATCTCGCGAAACAATCTGAAGATTCGCGATCTGTCCGACTGGCGCGAGGCGTGGGGGAATGATCAGTTGTTGCAGCTCGATCGGCGTCTAGCCGATTCACTCGACGGCGTTTATCGTCGCGGCGAACTGTATCGCCGCATTCCTCAAGGGCTGAGTGCCCTGGCCTTTGGCACGCCGCGCGGACGTCACTTCACTCGCTACGTGATGGTGCCTTTTGGCGGGGCGTTTTTGGTGCTCGAATTCTTGCACCATCTGGTGCATAAAATCTTCGGTGAGCGGGGCGCCCAAGAGGCGATCCCGGTATCGGCGCTGTCCGCGCGGCTAGGTGATATCGCCAGCCTCTCCGTGCAGATTTTGATCCTGGGATCGTTCTTTCTGGGCCTGCTTTACAGTGATCGATTCCGCCAGCGCGTGGTCGACATCTGTCAAACGTCATGGCAGTTGCTCCGACTGTTGACGGTCACCTGGCCGCGGCGGCTGCTCGATTTGCCGGCCGTACGAGCGGTGCTTGCCAGTCCGATCTTTCAATGGTGCCGACGTCTGGCCCTCAAGCCGTTGTTATTCACCTTGGCTTTGCTGGCGGTGCGGTGGCTGTTCGTGCGCACCGAGGCTTCGTGGACGACTCGCGTGGTGGCTTTTGTCGGCTTCAACCTGTTGCTCAACTCGCGAATCGGTCGCAATGTCGACGAAATGGTGACCGACTGGGCGGTGCGCGGGTGGCACCAGTTGCGAATGCGCGTCCTGGCCGCGGCGTTTCAGTTCGTGGTCGACATCTTCGGCCAACTTTTATCGGCCCTGGAACAAGTGCTGTACGCCGTCGATGAATGGTTGCGTTTCCGACGCGGCGAGCCGCGCGCGGCCATGCTGTTCAAGGCGGTATTTGGCACCCTGTGGGGATTCGTGACGTTCTTCATTCGGTTTTGCGTGACGTTGCTGATTGAACCGCAGGTCAACCCGATCAAACATTTCCCGGTCGTCACCGTCTCGCACAAGATCATGCTGCCGTTCATCCCCACCTTGGCCGGCATGCTCGAGCAACATTTCGGCATCGGCACCCAGGAAGCGGCCTGGTATGCCAGCCTGATCATCTTGGGCATCCCGGGCATTTTCGGCTTCTTGGTTTGGGAGCTCAAAGAGAACTGGCGGATCTTTGCCGCCAATCGCTCGCCACAACTCGATCCGGTGATGATCGGCTCGCACGGCGAGACGATGAGCCGGCTATTGCGCCCCGGCTTTCACTCGGGCACGTTGTTCCGTTTGTACAACCGGCTGCGCCGCGTCGATCGCAAAGCCTACATCGTGGGGAACTGGGCGCCGCCGCGCAAGTTGCACGACCGACTGCACCACGTCGCCCTCGAAGTGCGGCACTTTGCCGAGCGCGAGTTCGTGGCCCTCCTTGACCAGACCGAGCTTTGGACGCGCGGCGATTGGCGCGTCGGGCCGATTTGCATCGGTCTGCGGCACGTTGACGTGCCGATCGAGCGGCGCGACATGGGCGATCCTGATGCCGTGGCCAATGAGCCCTTGTGGCTGCGGTTTGAAGATCGCGCTGGCTGGCTATTGGCGACCATTCGCGCGCCAGCCTGGGTGGCGAATCTTTCCACGACACAGGCGCAAACATTGGCCACGGCTTTGGCTGGCATGCTAAAGCTGGCGGGCGTGCAGGTATTGCGCAACGTGATCGATGATGTTTGCCGTGAGCAGCCAGGTCGCTTTGCCGTCGATGAGAACGGCCTGACCTTGCTTGGCCGAGAAGGTGATCGCGCCTGGTACGACGTGAACCAGGCCAATGGGCAGCCTTGTCCGCCCACGGTGGCGTCGGATGGCGCTCGCTGGGGCTCGCTCGATTGGCGGCGACTCCGCTGTGGCGAAATCGCGATCAGTTGGAATGGCTGGGTCGACGCCTGGCAGCGCGTACGCGAGGAGCCAATCGCGCCCCCCCTGGACGAGCCAACCAGCTTGCTTGGCTGCTCGGCGGAAGTGTCGCCCGCAGCCAAGTTCTAAGGGGCCTACGGTGCGTTTGGGGCGGTCAAAATCTGCGTTCTCAGCGGTGCAAACCCACCGCTGGCAACGATAACTTCGCTTGTCCCGTTTTTTGGCGCGTGATACGATTAAGATATGTTCACTCGCGGCCAACAACGTGCGACCGGGCTGGTGCTTTGCATCACGATGGCGGCGCTGCTAGGCTTGGGCCCGGCGGTTCGGCATGCCCACGGCATCGAGTCGGGCGTTGCCCATCAGCACCAGGCCTGCTGCGAGATCAAACTGCTGCCCGCGTCGACCCACTGGCACGTCGACTGGTTTGGCTTTGAGCTGACCTTGGCCGACGAAGGGCAGCGATCCGCCCCGGAAGAGGCGGAGATTCTCCAGGCGAGCGACCTGATCGCCACGCGGCATCAACCGGCGGCGGTCGAGTCGTCGAAGCTTGCGACGGTCATGGCTCCTGACCTTTCGTCGTTCGCCGCAGATTCTAGCGTGGCTACCGACGACGCATTCATATGCCGCAAATTCGAAGCGGCATCGTCTCTGGTGCTGACTCAGCACGTAGTTGCCTTGCGCAACTAATCACGACGGCGCGCATTCTTGTCGCGCTTTTCTGGCCAATTGATACGAGAAGTAGCCTCGTCCGGGGCCAAGATTCTCGCATTCGCTTCCCGTTTCATGGTTTTCATCCGTTGGCTTTTGGCAAAGTGATGCGTCTCCCATGAGCTGTGTTCGATTGGCGATCTTCATTCTCCTGCCGACGTACTTACTAGTCGGCGTTGCTTCGCTGACCGGTTGTCACCGCGCGGCTGACGCTCACCTCGGCCACGAAGGTCATGACCACCACGATCACGACCACCACAATCATTCCGAGCATGGCAAAGAGGGCCACGACGATCATGATCACGCCGAGGAAGCATTCGACGAGTCAAAGGTCATCACTCCCGCCGAGTACGTTGGCGCCGTACAGGCTATCACGCAAGGTTGCCAGGCGATCCTCACCGCGATCTCCGAAAAACAGATCGAGACCGCCCACGTCGAGATCGACAAGTCAGATCTTCACCTGCGCCGCCTGATGCCGATCGCTCGCGACAGCGGAGTGCCGCGCCGCCACTGGGAAGCGATCAACCTGGCCGCGAAACAATTGCGGCTGGAATTGAACGAAATCCACGAAGCACTCGACCACGAGCAGGATCCCAAACTGGCCGAACATCAACCGGCCATCACCGCTGCTCTCCAAGAGTTGCAAAAGCACGCCGTGCCGGCAACGCCCGCTTCCCCTTCAACGCCCAAGCCGTGATTCCATGTACCGCTACTTATCCAATATCGCTTATCTGCTAGCGGCGTTCCTTGTCGCCGGCACGCTTGTCGCGCCGGTCTTGGCCCACGAAGGTCACGACGATCTTCCTAGCAAAGGGGTCGTGATCGACGGCGATACGTTGCGGCTTTCGGAAGCCGCGCTGAAGTCGATCCGCTTGAAGTTTGAACGGGTCGTGCTCCGCGACCTGGAACGAACGGTCAGCGCCAATGCCGCCATCGAGTCCCCTTGGTACCAGCAGACGATTCTGACCACGCTGGTCTCGGGCAAGGTCGAGCACGTGTCGGTTCGGCCGGGCGAACGCGTCGAAGTGGGACAAGAGCTAGCCCGCATCGAAAGCCTGGAGCTGGAAACGCTGCAATTGCAGATGCTGCGGGCGCGCAACGAAATCACCCTGGCTCGGCACATGCTCGAACAGCGCGAGCGCTTGAGCCAGCAAGGGAACATCGCCGAGCGGCGACTGCTCGAATCGCGCGCCGCGTTGCAAGAACGCTATGCCGAATTCGCCATTGCCCGGCGCAAGCTTCGCGCACTGGGGCTAAGCGACGCCACGCTGCAACAAGTGCTCGATACCAAGAAACCGGTTCGTACGCTACCCATCGTCGCCCCGCGGCGCGGCTACCTGGCCGAGGCCAACGTCCGAGCGGGTCAGTTCGTCGAACCGGCCGATTCGCTCTACCACATTGTCGACTTATCTGAGGTGTGGGTCCATGCCGGCATTCTGGAAACGGACAGTCAGGGTATCGCATTGGGGCAGCCGTTGCGGATGACGGTGGCTGCGATCGAAGGTGAAACCTTTACTGGCGACGTACATCACGTCGACCTGCGCGTCGACACCGAAGAACACACCCTGCCAGTGACGGGCATCGTGCGCGATCCCCGACAGCGGATCAAACCCGGTATGTTCGGTCGCATTACCGTGGTGGTCGACGAACGCCCCGCAGCGGTCGCCTGCCCCATCGGGGCCATTCTCAACTCGAATGATGGTCCCTACGTGATGGTCCTTGATCTGCCTGGCACTTTGCTACGGCGGAAAGTCCAGCTTGGCTTGCGCCAGGACAATGACGTCGAAGTGCTCGACGGTTTGTTCCCCGGCGATGAAGTCGCGACCACGGGAAACATTTTCTTGGCGGCCCTGTTCGAGAAGGAAGCGGCGCAGCATGCCGCACCCGCGACGGCGGAAAAGACGCCAACGCCCGCGCCCCCAGCGCCCGTCAAGTCGGCCTCCATTGTCGTACAAGGAATGGTCGAACTGCCGACATTCCGCAAGTTGTTCGCCTCGTCCCCCATCGCCGGCCGCGTAGCCGAGATCCTGGTCGAGCATGGTCAGCCGGTGAAAAAGGGAGACATCCTCGGTCGGGTGCAAAGCCTGGAGTTGCGGACGCTGGAACTCGACCTGCTGTTGGCCCGAGTGCGGCTTAAGCTCGCCAAGCAATCGCTCGACCGTTATCAGCAACTCGATCTGAACGGTTCGATCGCCGAGAAAGATCTCTGGCAGTCGCAGACCGACTACAACACCCTGCGCAACACAGTCGCCAGCTTGGAACACAAATTGGCCCTGGTTGGGCTGTCGGCCGACGACATCGCCGGCATGGAGCAAGTTGATCTGTCGAGTGAAGACGCCAAGCATGAGATCACCGGCATCATGCCGGTTCGCGCGCCGGCCGACGGCTGGATTGTCGACTTCACGCTGGTGCCTGGCCAGATGATTCACCCCAATGTGTCGTTGTTCGAGATTCACGACCTGGCCCGCGTCGAGGTGCAGGGTTTTGTCTACGAGAACGACGCGCCGCACCTTCGCGCCGGGCAAAATGTCACGGTCACCATTGCCGCCGACCCCAGCTACGTCGGCCACGGCCGCGTCTTGCGCACGGCGCCGGTGGTCTCGACCATTGAGCGCGTACTGACCGTCTGGACCGAATTGGACAATCCCCAGCGGCAGTTGAAGGACGGCATGCTCGCCCGGCTGTCGATTGAACTTTCGCCGCCGCCCCCTACCGCACCGCGATAAGCCATGTTGAACCATGTCATTGCGTTTTCGTTGAAGAACCGGCCGCTGGTCCTGGTGGCGGCCGTGGTGCTGATGATGTTTGGCGGCTACCAAGCCGTGCAATTGCCGATCGACGTATTCCCCGATTTGAATCGCCCCACGGTCACCATCTTGACCGAAGCGCCGGGGCTGGCCCCCGAGGAAGTCGAAACGCTGGTCACCTATCCGATCGAATCGGTGATGAACGGCGCAACCAATGTGCGGCGCGTTCGCTCGGCGTCGGGTGTGGGGCTGTCGGTCGTGTGGGTCGAGTTCGATTGGGAAACCAACATCTTCACCGATCGGCAAATCGTCAGCGAAAAGCTGCAAACGGTTCGCTCGCGCTTGCCGCGCGAGAGCACCACGATCATGACACCCATCAGCAGCATCATGGGCGAAATCATGCTGGTCGGCGTGCAAGCCACCGGCGAGACCACGCCCATCGACCTGCGCACGCTGGCCGACTGGACGATCCGGCCGCGGTTGCTCTCGCTGGGCTTGGCCCAGGTGATCGTGATGGGGGGCGAGCAGAAGCAATATCAGGTGCTGACGTCGCCGGAGCGGCTGGCCGAGTACAACGTCACGCTCGACGAACTGACCCGGGCCATCGAGAAATCAAACATCGTCACCGGCGGCGGGTTCCTAATGGGGCGCTCGCAAGAGGCGCTGATCCGCATTGTGGGGCGCGCCGCCACTCTGGAAAGCTTGGAAAACACGGTCGTTCGCCACGGGCACCCGGCCCCGATCACGGTGCGGCAGGTGGCTGAGGTTCGCTTTGGTGGGCCGGTCAAGCGTGGCGACGGGGGGGTGAATGGCAAGCCCTCGGTGATCCTCTCGATTCACAAGCAACCTGGCGCCGACACGCTTAAGCTGGACCAGGCGATCCGTGACACGCTGGCCGAGATTCAGCAGACCCTGCCGTCCGACGTGAAGATCGACACCGAAGTCTTTCGCCAGGCGAACTTCATTCGCACGGCCATCGGCAACGTCGAAGAAGCGGTTCGCGACGGCGCGCTGTGGGTGATTGTGGTCTTATTCTTGTTCTTGTGGAACTTCCGAACCAGCATCATCACGCTAACCGCCATTCCGCTGTCGGTGCTGATTACCGCCCTGCTGTTCCACTATTTTGGCGTGTCGATCAACACAATGACCCTCGGCGGGCTGGCGGTGGCGATCGGCGAGTTGGTCGACGACTCGATCGTCGATGTCGAGAACATTTACCGTCGCTTGAAAGAGAACCGGCACAAGTCGAAACCCGACAACCCACTGAAAGTCATCTTTCTAGCCTCGGCCGAAATTCGTAACAGCGTGGTCTATGCCACGTTGATCGTGGTCTGCGTCGTGTGTCCGTTGTTCGCGCTCGGCGGACTCGAAGGACGGATGTTCGCGCCGCTGGGGTTGTCGTACCTGGTCACGTTGTTAATGTCGCTGGTGGTGTCGCTGACCGTGACGCCGGTGTTGACCAGCTACTTGTTGCCCCAGGCCAAGATGCTGGAACATGCCCACGATCCGGTCCTGATTCGCTGGATGAAATGGGTCGACGAGAAACTGCTCCACTGGACGTTGCGGCACGCCTACTGGGTGCTGGGAGTGACGTCGGTGATGGTCGCCATCTCGGTCGGTTGCCTGACGCAGATGGGTGGCGACTTCATGCCGCCGTTCCAGGAAGGTTCGCTGACCATCGGCGCCACCGCCCCCACGGCGATCAATCTGGCCGAGGCGAATCGCCTGGGCGCGTTGATCGAAAACACGCTGCTCGATGTGCAGGGCGTGGTCAGCGTCTCGCGCCGCACCGGGCGCGCCGAGCTCGATGAACACGCCGAGAACGTCAACTATTCCGAACTCGACGTGGTGCTCGTTCCGTTCGAGACACCACGACCGGGGTTCTTATATGCGGCATTGCGCGCCGTACCGGGTTTGCATCGCTGGGGCGTGGATCATTTCGACCGTTCGCGTGATGAAGTCATGGCGGAGATACGGGATCGGCTTTCTGAATTCCCCGGCGTGTCATTCAACATCGGCCAGCCCATTTCGCACCGGCTCGATCACATCATGTCGGGCATCCGCTCGCAGATTGCCGTGAAGGTCTTCGGACCTAACCTGGACGTGCTGCGTGCCCAGGTCGTCCGAGTTGAACGGCTGATGAAAGACGTGCCGGGCGTGGTTGACTTGCAGGTCGAGCCCCAAGTCGAAGTTCCGCAGTTGCGCGTGACGGTCAAGCGCGAAGAAGCGGCTCGCTATGGCCTGGCCCCGGCCGACGTGGCCCAGGCGCTCGAAACCTCGCTGCAAGGCCGCACGATTTCCCAGGTGCTCGAAGGGCACCGGACGTTCGACCTGGTGCTATGGTTCACGGAAAAGGCCCGCAACGACATCGACACGATACGTTCGACGCTGATTAGCACCCCAACCGGCGCCCGCGTGTCGCTCGACAGCGTGGCCGAGGTGGTGAACACGACCGGTCCCAACACGATCAATCGCGAAAGCGCCTCGCGCAGGATCGTGGTCCAAGCCAACGTCTCGGGGCGCGACCTGGTCGGCGTGGTCGACGATATTCAGCGCGCGGTCAGCAAAGAGATCATCCCCACGCTGCCGCCGGGCTATTACATTCGCTACGACGGCCAATTCGAGGCCCAGCAAGAAGCCGACGTCCGCTTGAAAGTCCTCGGCACGCTCGCCCTGGGCGTTGTGATGCTGCTGCTCTATAAGTGCCTGGGAACCTGGCAGGCCGCGCTGCAGGTGATGGTGAACATTCCCTTGGCGGCCATTGGCTCGGTAATTGCCTTGCTGCTGACCCATTGGCCTTCGGCCGCAGCCTTGGCAGCCGCGGCGTGGTGGGAGTGGCCGTTGGTCTGGGTGCGTGGCTGTAGCTTGTCAATCGCCCACTGGGTCGGGTTCATCACCCTGGCCGGCATTGTCTCGCGCAACGGGATCATGATGATCTCGCATTACATCCATCTGATGCAGCACGAAGGGGAAAAGTTCGACGAGAAGATGATCATTCGCGGCAGCCTCGAACGACTGGCCCCGGTCTGGATGACGGCCCTCGCGACTGGCATCGGGCTGATTCCGCTGGTTCTCGGCGCTGGTCAGACGGGCAAGGAGATTCTCCACCCGCTGGCCGTGGTGGTGGTCGGCGGGTTGATCAGTTCGACGCTGTTGGACCAGATCGTCACGCCGGCCCTGTTCTGGAAGTTCGGCCAGAAGATCTACGAGCACCCGCCGGCCGAGGACGCCGCTCACAAGGCGCTCGAGACAGACCTGCACCAGTTGGCGGCCCAGTTCGAATAATCGGCCTGCGGCGGTGGCCGAGATGGCAACCGCTTGCGGAGCGCGCCGTGCCCGGCTAGGCTTCTGCGACCGAGATGATTTCAACCTGCTGAACTTTGGGGAGATTTATCGATGGCCAAGAAAGCCGCCGCCAAGCCCGCCGCCGCTCAAGCTGAAAGCTCGTTCGTGGACCTGATGCTCGTCGCCGCCGAGTTCGTGCAGCGCTGCGGCGGTCTGGAACACGCCAAGAAGGCCCTGAACGACGCCAGCGAATTCATCCGCCACGCCGGCAGCGCCGACCAGGCCAATAAGGCGCTGGAAGTCCTTGAGAGCCTGAAGGCGAAGATCGGCTAGACGGCTGCCGCGAACTGACGCCGGCTGTCTCCCAAAGCTCGAATGACGAAGTCCGAATGACGAATGGGGGCGCTGCCGCGCTCGGATCGTTCTCGTCGGTCGCCCGTCAATCACTTGAATAGGACGGCTTGTCGTGTGTTGGCGGCCAGAATGGGCGAGGCAAGTCATCCGCTGCAAGTTGAATTGCCGTCAACCTTTCGGCCACGCGGGCAATTGTCGCCCCACAAACGATTGCCTCTGGCAGGCGATCTGCCCAAAATGATGGGCAGACGCTCCCTATTGAATGCACCCTGGACGGAGTTTCATGCCATGATTACTCGCTTGGCCCTTGCCGTCGCCGTGGTCTTATCGTTGTCGCCGTTGGCCGTCGTCGAAGCCGCCTGTGATTGCGGCCAGCCGGCCGTGACGTATTCGCCCATCACGACCTACGCGCCGGTCGTTTCGTACTCGCCCGTCACGACAACCACGCCCGTGATCAGCTATTCGCCGGTCACCACCACTGCGCCGGTCGTCGCTTATTCACCGGTCACCACGACAACTCCCGTCGTCACCTACTCGCCCGTTTCGTCGAGCGCTCCGGTGGTGACCTACTCGCCGGTTACGACCAGCACTCCGGTAGTCACCTACTCCCCCGTGACCGAATCGACGCCGGTCGTGACTTACTCGCCCGTATCGACCAGCGCTCCCGTGGTCACGTACTCCCCAGTAACATCGACGACACCGGTGGTGACCTATTCGCCCGTCACGACGACCCCGGTGGTCACTTATTCGCCGATCGCAACTACAACCCGTGTCGTCACTTACTCGCCAGTGACAACCACCGTGCCAGTGGTTACGTATAGTCCTGTGACGACCTACACGCCGGTGACGACGTATTACGCGCCGGCCTACTACGTCGGTCCACGGTATATCCCTGGCGAGCCGGTGCGGAACTTCTTCCGCGCGATCGTGCAGTAAGCTGGGGGAACATCAACCACCTCGGCCCCCTGTTATGTTGTCTTCGACAAAACGATTCCTGCGAATGGGGGCCGGCGTCGTCTTCGTCGTGCTTGGCGTCATTGGGTTGATCGTCCCGATCATGCCCGGCTGGGCGTTTTTGATTCCCGGGTTGATGCTGCTGGGCATCGATCCGCGGCGAGTCAAGCACGGCGTCGACCGGATCATCGCCGGCAACGGCTGGCTCCGCCGCATTGCCGCCAAGCTCGGGTATCATCCCGCCAACCACGAGCACCCCGACCACTCGCCGCCGCTAACGATCAGCGAACGTCCGCAGTCATCGGCCTAAGCAGTGAAAATTGCACGTTGTCGGTCCCCCGCTTGATTCTCGCGGCAAATGCGGCCAAGCTAGGGGCGCTTACCCTGGCGTTGCCCCAGGCCCGCCGGCCCGAGTGACTGCGCCCCCACCTCACCGTTTCTCTCCCCCCTCGCTGAAAAAGGACTCTCCCATGCGTTCATGCGTCGTTGTCGCCACGTTGGCCGCCCTTAGCCTTGCCGCCACCGGCTTTGCCGCCGAGTTGAAGGTCGGCGATCCTTCCCCCGAGTTTTCGATGCAAGGTTCGGACGGCAAGCTGCACAAGTTGTCGGACTACCGCGGCAAGCAGGCCGTCGTGATTGCCTGGTATCCCAAGGCGTTCACCGGCGGTTGCACCAAGGAGTGCAAGTCAATGCGCGAGTTCGGCAATGATTTGCGCAAGTTCAAGGTCGCCTACTTCACCGCCAGCTGCGACACACCCGAAATGAACAAGGACTTTGCCAAGTCGTTGGAACTCGATTATCCGATCCTCAGCGACCCGACCAAGGCCAACGCCGAGGCGTTCGGCGTGTTGGGCAAGGGCGGCAACGCGGCCCGGGTGACGTTCTACATCGACAAGGACGGCAAGATTGCCGCCATCGACAAGGGCGTAAAGACGGAAACTCACGGCAAGGACATCGCCGCCAAGCTGGCCGAGTTGGGAACGTCGACGAACTAGGCGAGCGCGAGACGGAATAGCTTCTTACACCTCTCCCTCCCAGGGAGAGGTCGCGGAGCGAAGCGCAGCGGGTGAGGGTCGAGGCGTTGCAGGCCAGTAACGTCTCGACCCTCCCCCCTGCCCCTCCCTGAAAGGGAGGGGTGTTTGTTTTCTCATGGCGCGCTATTTAATCTAAATGCGCGCCTTAGTTATTTCGCGTTCACGAACTGGTCGATGAATTGCTGCTCGGTCAGCACCGTCACGCCGAGCTTTTGAGCCTTTTCGAGTTTGCTTCCCGCCTCGGCGCCGGCCACCACGAAGTCGGTCTTTTTCGACACGCTCGACGCCGCTCGGCCTCCAAACTCGGCAATCAGCGCCTCGATCTCCTGACGCGAATACTTTTCCAGCGTGCCAGTTACGACCAGGGTCTTGCCTGCCAGCGGCTGCGGCCCCTGCTGGGCCGGGCGATCGGCGGTCATCTTGACACCGGCGGCTTGCAGGGCGGCAATCTCGTCACGGCCAAAGTCGCTGTGCAAGAACTCATGGACGCTGCCGGCGATCACCGGTCCCACGTCCGGAACATTGCTCAACGTCTCGATGTCGGCCTTCTGCAAGGCGTCGATCGAGCCAAAGTGCTGGGCCAAGACCGTGGCCACGCGAGCGCCGACGTGACGAATGGCCAGGGCATTGAGCAGCCGGGCAAGCCCGCGCGATTTGCTCTCTTCGATCCCCGCCAACAGCCCCTCGGACGACTTTTGCCCCATCCGTTCGAGGCCCATCAGTTGCTCAAGCTTCAACTGGTACAAGTCTTCGTAGCTGGTAACCAGTTTGCTGGCCACCAATTGATCGACCAACTTGTCCCCCAGCCCCTCGATGTCCATGGCGTTGCGCGAGGCATAGTACCTAAGCCGTTCGCGCCACTGGGCCGGGCAGCTTCGGTTCGGGCAGCGGATATACACACCCCCTTCGTCCTTCACCAGCGGCGTTTCGCACTCGGGACAGCGCGTGGGAAATATGAATGGCTGCTCGTCGCCGGTGCGGAGATGCTTTTCCACGCGGACCACGTGGGGAATGATTTTGCCCGCCTTTTCGACCACCACCTGGTCGCCGACGCGGATGTCCTTACGCTCAAGCTCGTCGGCATTGTGCAGGCTGGCCCGGCTGACAATCGTGCCGGCCAGGCTGATCGGTTGCAACTCGGCCACCGGTGTCACGGCCCCCGTCTTGCCAACCTGGACGCGAATCTCGTTGAGCCGGGTCGTCCCCTCGTATTTCTCGAACTTGTAGGCCACGACCCAACGCGGGGCCTTACTGGTCGCCCCCAACCGATCGCGCTGTTCGAAACGATTGACCTTCAACACCAGGCCGTCGATTTCAAAGTCCAACTCGTGCAGCCGTTCGATCAGTTCTTCGCAGTGATCAATCGCCGCGTCGATCGACCGAAACGATTCAACCATCGGCGTCGGAGTGAGGCCATAACTGGCCACCTCGGCCAGGAATTCCATGTGGGTCGTCGCCTTCAACCCCTCGACAAACCCCACGCCGTGACAGAAGAACCGCATCCGCCGCTCGGCCGTTACCCGTGGATCGAGCATCCGGATGCTGCCCGCCACCAGGTTGCGCGTATTGGGATAAGCCGGCTTGTTCCGTTCGGCTTGCAACTGGTTCAAGCGCACCAGCTCGGAATTGGTCATGTAGACTTCGCCGCGCATTTCCAGCTCGCGCGGCGGCTTGCCCGACAGTCGCAGCGGCACGTCGATAACGGTCCGAATGTTGTGCGTGATGTCGTCGCCGACCTGGCCGTTGCCACGTGTGACGGCACGGACCAGCAAACCTTCTTCATAGATAATCGAAACCGCCACCCCGTCAATTTTCAGCTCGACGACCCATTCGATGTTCTCGTCGGGCAGGAGCTTCGCCACCCGCTGGCCGAATTTGCGCAGCTCGTCGACGTTGTAGGTGTTTTCGATCGAGAGCATCGGCACCCGATGGGGCACCTGTTCGAGCTCGGCCACCGGCTCGTCGCCGACACGTTGCGAGGGGCTGTCGGGCGTCACCAGCGCGGGATGCTGGGCCTCGAGCTCCTTGAGCCGATGCATCAGCTTGTCGTAGGCCGTGTCGCTGAGCTCGGGCTGGGCCTCGACGTAGTATTTGCGATCGTGATACCGGATTTCCTGGCGCAGTTTCTCGATTTCGTGCGAAGCGTCGCGCGTCATGGCTGGCAAAGTCGGTTCCGCGGGTCGGTACTCGGCCAAATCCGCCCAAATCGACTTGGGCCTGGCTGGCAAACCGTTGTATCACGCCGCCGGTGGGCAAAACAGCAGCCCGGCCTTGACGATTCTTGACGCGACTTGGCGCCAGAAACCGCGATTTCGCCGGCCGTGGCTAGGGCTGACGCCGTTGCCAAAAATTTTCCGTTCCAATGGCCAAAATCGTGGCCACGGCCAGGACCGCAAGCTCGATGCCGAGCAACAGGCCCCCGTGCTCGTTGAGAAATTGCCAGGCGCGCGAGGGCTCGGCCCCCACATCAACGCCCCGAATAGCGCGATACGTCAGCACGCCATAGGCGCACGCGGTCAACCCAAACGCCGCGCCCGAGAGGACCACCAAGGCGTAGAACGGATTCAGTCGGCGGCGTTCGCTGGACATGGCAAAAGACGCGGAAAATCGCGGGCGTAATTCGATGTTTTGCGCAGACACGATTACAGATCACGCGCTCTCTTTGTCCGCGCGTGCGCATGAAAAAACCTCGAGGGACGACTCCCAGCGCCGCCTTGATCTCCAACAAGGAGATCAAACAGCCGTCGTCCTCGAGGTCTTCATCGCCAGCCGAGCGGCAAGCCACTCAGCTAGCGTTTCTAAATCTAGTAAATCGATTTCAAAATGACAATACCTGCTTGGCTAACTGCGCGCACGATCCGTCGAAATCGTTGTGGCACCCATGCGTCTGGCAACCAGGGACGCGAAGTGCGATCCGCGCGCCTCGAAGTCGGTGAATTGATCGAAGCTCGTGCATGCCGGCGAGAACAAAATGGCGTCGCCTGACTTTGAATGGGCCCAGCACCAATCGAATGCCTCGTCCACGGTCGCGACTCGTTGATGCGGCGCGTTGGTTAGTAGCGATAACTGCTCGACGATCGTCTCGGCCGCTTCGCCATAGGCTACATATCCACGGCAATGCCGGTTAATCGCCGGAACAAGGGTGTCGAACGCCAGGCCTTTGTTGCGCCCACCCAGAATCAACCAGCCGGGCCAGTTCAAACCGTCCAGAGCTGCGACTGTCGCCGCCGGCGTGGTGCTTTTCGAGTCGTTAAACACCGCTCGCCCTTCGACGTCGGGCAACCGCTGCATCCGATGGGGCAAGCCCTCGAATTGGGCGAGCGCCGAGCGAGCCTTAGCGGGGTCGGCCCCCAAGCGCTCGGCTACCGCTCCGGCCAAAGCCGCGTTGCCACGCTGGAACCTGCCGGGTGTCCTCAGCTCTGGCACGTCGTCATCGGGCCAGGGGCTCAGATATTTGCCGCCTACTGCCTCACGCCACGCGGATAAAGCAGGATCGTCCAACGCAAACGACGCGAAACCATCGTCGGGTAGATGGTCTAGGAGTCGTCGCTTGGCGGCGTAATAGGCTCCGGTCGAGCGATGCCAATCGACGTGATTCGGGGCCAAGCTGGTGACGATCGCACCTTGCGGCCAGCGGGTCTGGTCGCCCAGCCAGGCCAGTTGAAAACTGCTTAGCTCCAGCACAACCAAGTCATCGGCCCCAATCGACGACAAGTCGCCAAGCAAGCTCCGTCCGATGTTCCCTCCCAGCCAAGCCCGGCGTCCGGCGTCCACCAGGGCCTGGTGCAGCATGGTACAGATCGAGCTCTTGCCGTTGGTGCCGGTCACACCCACGACGGTGGCCGGGCAGCGTTGGAGGAACAGCTCGATTTCCGATGTGATGGGAATGCCTCGTTTGCTGGCTTGGGCCAGCAAGGGCGTGTCGCGCGGCACGGCCGGATTGACGACAATTAGCTCCGTATCGTCGAGCAACGCTTCGTCATGCCCGCCCAAGGCATAACGCTCGACCGGCAACGCTCGCAGCCGGTCCAATGACTTTTCTAGCGTCGCGGCCGAGGCCAGATCGGTAATCGTCAGCCGCGCCCCCTGCCCCACCAGAAACTCTGCCGCAGCCAGCCCACCCCCGTGGGTTCCCAGCCCCCACAGCGTGACACGTCGTCCCGCAAGGTCCGTAATCTGGCTCACCGACGATTCCAATGCGCTACGAGTTTCGGTCAGTTTGTCGCGGCCCTGCCTGAATGCTGCCGCCGCTGATCGTAACCAAGTCCCCCTCACTCGCCAAACCAATCGCTAACAACGAATTATCCGGACAACAGGGCAAGTGAGCAGGTTGCGGTGGTCGAAAAGTTCGCTGGACACCTCGTTTGTCGGGATGAACAATTAAACGGTTGCGGTAGCCTGTATCGGCGTCGCCGCATCTACCAGGAGCTTCCGCGCCGTGGCCAAACTGCCATCGATCTTCGCTGTTTGGCTGCTGTTGAGTGGTGCGCTCGCGACGGGGGCCGAGCCGATGGCGCTCGATTGGGGCGTCATTCGCACCATCCCCCGCACCGAAGCCGAGATCATCGAGGCCCATCGGGCCGCCGAGGGGATGAGCTGCGAACAAGTAGCCTCGGGCGAGGCGTTGGAAATCAACGACTTCCGGCACAAGCCGGTCTATCGGCTGCAAATCGACCAGCAGGTCGTGCCGACCGAGTTCGACGCCTGTCGGCGGACGTTCATGAGCCTGGGAGCCAGCATGCTCCCACAAGATCAGGCCCGGCTGCCGTTCCTAAGCGGCAGCCGCATTCTGGACACGGTCAACGGCAACTATGTCAGCGTCCAGGTTCGAGTCCACCGGCACGGCCCAAACGGCGCGCCCCATCTGTACTACAAGACTTACGCCGCGGTGGCTCTGTATAGCAACGGCAACCGCGCCCAGGACTTCAACGACATGGTCCGCAACTCGGTGCGCGACGCCCGCAGCCTGGGGCTGTACGTCAAGCCGGGCGCCGAGGTCACGGCCGAGGCCCTGCGAACCCTGGTGATGGTCAATCGGAATCAGGTGGTGACCACGCCGATCGATGTTTCGCCGCCGCGCACGCGGCCGAACTACGAGATCGGTTTCTTGCGCGCGACGCCGACCGCCGACGGCGACTTGGCGATTCATACGTTTATCACCACCGAGCAACGCACGAACCTGAACTACATGGGCATTTACAAGACTCCCACGAACGTCGAAGAGTGCAGCATCAAGAGCTTTATCTGCTTCACCGACTTCGGCTTTGGCAACATCATGCCCACGGCCCGGGCGTCGCGCAGTTCGATCGTGCGGGCGACCCAGATTTGGCCAATGGCCGCGCTCGACGCCTACGCCAAGCAACGCTGGTCGGGTAGCGCGTTCGATCACCTGAACGAAACGCTCGACGCAATCATTGCCGGCGAGGTTCCGGCCGCCAAATAAGTTCCCCGATGCGAGCCGAATCCACCCCCACCGCTTTCCGCTGAGTTCTCCCGGCTCATGTCGTTGCCGACTCCCACCATTTCGACCGGTTCACCGCTGGGGCACCTGTCGCCACCATCGCCGCCGACGATTGACGTGGTATTCGTCGATCTGGACCAGACGCTAATCGCGTCCGATATCTCGGCCGAGGCGATTGTCTCGGGCCTGCGGCATCAACCGACGGCTCTGTTGGGACTGATCGAGACGTCTCGCCGTGGCCTGGCGCCGGCCAAGCGGTATATGTATCAGTTGGCGTCGATCGACGTTCGCAATCTCCCCTATCGCCAGGAAGTGATCGACTACCTGCGTCAGGCCCGCGAGAACGGCTGTCGCGTCGTTCTGGCCACGGCCAGTGACCAATTGTGGGCTAACCAGGTTGCCGAGCACCTCGATCTGTTCGACGACGTGATCGGCAGCGACGGCACCCGCAACATCAAGGGGCCGATCAAGCGCGACACTCTGTTGAAATACTGCCAAGAGCGAGGCTACGCGAACTTTGCCTACCTGGGAGACAGCCGGGCCGATCTGGCCGTTTGGGAACGGGCCGCGCTGGCCGTGACGGTGACCGCGTCCGATGCGGTGCTGGGCCAGTTGCTGACTCGCGCGACGCCGGTCCAGATTCTGCTGCCCCATCGCTCGTCGCGCCCGGCGCTGATCGAGCTATTGCGGCCGAAGCAGTGGATCAAGAACGTGTTGTTGTTCCTGCCGTTCTTGTTGGCTCACCAGATGGGTGTCCTCGACAAATGGCTGGCCGCGTTCTGGGGAGCGCTCAGTTTTTCGCTGTGCGCGTCGGCGGCTTATGTCCTGAACGATGCCTTCGACATTGAAGCCGACCGAGCCCACCCGCGCAAGCGCAACCGCCCGCTGGCCAGCGGGGCGTACCTGGTGGCCAAGGCGTTGCCACTGGCCGCCGGTTTGCTGGCGGTGGCATTTCTCATTGCGCTCGTTGCCCTGCCCGTCAGCTTCGCTGGAATGCTGGTCATCTACATGATTCTGGCGGCGGGATATTCGTTCTGGCTTAAGCGCAAGGTAATGATCGACGTCATCTTGCTGGCCAGCTTATACACCCTGCGGATCATTGCCGGCGGCGAAGCGACCAGCGTGCCAATCTCGGAATGGCTGCTGGCCTTGTCGCTGTTCCTGTTCACGTCGCTGGCGTTTGGCAAGCGTTACTGCGAGTTGTCACAACTGGGCGAGACCACCACGACCTCGGCTCGGGCACGCGGCTACTCGATTGGCGACCTGTCGCTGCTCGAAGTCCTGGGGCCTTGCAGCGGGTATCTCGCGGTGCTGGTGCTGGCCCTCTACCTGCAAAGCGACGTGGTCAAGGTGCTGTACCATCACCCGCGGCTCTTGTGGCTCGAATGCCCGCTGTTAATGTATTGGATCAGTCGCTTCTGGATTCTGGCCAAGCGGCAGCAATTGCACGACGACCCGATTGCCTTCGCATTGGGGGATCGTACCAGCCTGCTGGTCGGCGCCTTGATGGCCGCGGTCGCCGTAGCGGCGAGTTGGGGCGGCTAGACGTTGTTTGCGCTTGCGGGACGCGCCGCCGTACCGGGGATGTTAGATGGCCGAAACCTGGTTGATTGTCAGCGCCACGTCGGGCCTCGGCCGGGCACTTTGCCACGTAATGGCCGCCCGGGGCTGCGCGCTGGTCATCACCGGTCGCCAGGTGGACACCGTTGAAAAAATCGCCGCCGAGTTGCGCTCGGAGCACGGCGCGACCGTCTGGCCCGAGACATTCGACGCCGAGGATGATGGCCAACACGCCGGCCTGGTTGACCGCGCATGGCAACGCGGCCGGGGACGCCTGGACGGAGCGGTGATCTGCCACGGGCTGTTGCTCGATCAGCGCGAATGCGAACAGTCGAGCGACCTCCTCCGGCGTTCGATCGACGTCAATTTCACCTCGGCGGCGGTCCTGCTGGATCGGCTGGCCGAGCGAATGATCCCCCAGCGATCCGGCACCTTGGCCGCCATTTCATCGGTGGCCGGCGATTGCGGTCGGCAGAGCAACTATGCCTATGGCGCGGCCAAGGCCGGCCTGTCGGCCTATCTACAAGGGCTGCGCAATCGGCTGTTTCGCCACGGGATCCATGTCCTGACGATCAAGCCCGGGTTCGTCGACACGCCGATGATTCACGGCCGCGTCAACGTCAAGAGCCCGCTGGTGGCCTCGCCCGAGCGGGTGGCTCGCGATATCGACCGGGCCCTCCGCCGCCAGCGCGACGTCCTGTACACTCCTTGGTGGTGGCGAATCATCCTGGGTGTCATCTGTGCGTTGCCCGAGTCGATCTTCAAGCGGCTGCGATTCTGAGCGATGAGCGAGTTTGTCCAACAGCGTCATCAACCGTTCAGCCCGTTGGATCAGCCGCGCGAGCTGATCGTGGCCTGCGCGCCGCTGCGCAGCAATGTGAATCTGTCGCGCATCGTGCGAACCGCGGGGTGTTGCGGCGTCACGCGCGTCGTCTGCTGTGGCCAGGCCCGCGTGATCGGCAAGATTGCCCGCGACGCGGTCGACGACGGCAGCGACAGCCCTGATGACGCTTCGGGCGTCCAACTCGACGTTCATCGCACGCTGCTGCACCCGCTGCTGGAGCTGAAGCGCGAAGGTTACCGGCTGGTCGGGCTGGAACAGACCTCGGCGTCGAAGTCGATCCTGGAATATCAATTTCCGCGCCGGGCTGTGCTGGTCGTCGGGAACGAGCGACGGGGCATCGACCCCGAGATACTGAGCGTCCTGGACGATGTGGTCGAAATCCCGGTCTGGGGCCCGCCCCATGCGTTCAACGTCGCCACGGCCACGACGATCGCGCTGTACGAGTACTGCCGCCAGTATCCCCGCGGGTAATGCTGTCGGACGCCCTGGCGATGGTTCGCTCGGGGCGGTTCATCTGATACATTAAGCAGCGCATCGTCGCTTCGACATGGAACCCCTCACGCTGCGCCAGCCCGTCATGCCTTCGGAACATCGCGTTTTCTTCCGCCAGTTCGTTCGCAACTTTCAGACGACCGGCTCCTTGGCGCCGAGCAGCCGGACGCTGGCTCGGGCGCTGACGCGGTTCGTGGCCGAGCATCCGACGGACGGAACAAAGCGAGCCATTCTGGAAGTCGGTCCTGGCACCGGGGCGATCACCCGCGAGCTGGTGAAACGACTGGCGCCGAACGACCACCTGACCCTGGTCGAGCTGAACGACGAGTTCGTCGCTCATTTGCGGCATCGCTTCGACCACGAGTCAGCGTTTCAGGCGGTCAAGCACCAGGCCACGATCGTCCACGACCGGCTTGAAAACCTCCCCTCCGGCTCGGAGTTCGAGGTCATCGTCTCGGGGCTGCCGCTGAACAACTTCCCGGTCCAATTGGTGCGCGAGATTCTGACGGTCTATCGCCGGCTGTTGCGGCCGGGGGGAACCCTGTCTTTCTTCGAATACATGGCCATTCGCCCGCTGCGGGCCCGCGTGGGCAGCCGCCAGCAGCGCGAACGCCTCGCCGGAATCAGCGACGCCCTGCACGAGCTGTTCGCCGCCGGGCGAATCCGCTGTGAATGGGTCTGGGGGAACCTGCCGCCGGCCTGGGCCCATCACATCCGCCTGGGCTAACACGTGCTAGCGCCCTGATTTCTGGCCACGATTGTTGGCCCATTTTACCCGGGCCGACTATAATAAGCTGTCGGTCGCCGGCCCCTATCGGCAAAGCACTTACGACATTCCGCGCGAATTATGTCGCGACGGAGCCGAAGGCGAGTCGCGCACCGGTCTACCCCAAGAGAGCGCTGGAGGATGCGGCGATGACGCGTTGGTGGGCTGCCTGGACGTTATTGATCGTGGCCGCGCTCGCCCCCTTGGGCCTGCGTGCCGAAGACAAGCCCGCCGTCGGCGACAAGCAACCCGCCAAGGCCGCGCCAGCCGCCGCGGACGCCAAAGCGGACAAGAAGCTTGGCGAGAGCGAATACTACGAGCTGTACCGCATCCTGGCCGAGACGATGTTCCAGGTCGAACAGAACTACGTCAAGGAAGTCGATCGGCGCGAGTTGATCGAGGCCGCCATTCGCGGCGTGCTCGACAAGCTGGACCCGTACTCGAACTATATCAGCCCCGAAGAAATCAATCGCTTCAAGACATCCGTCGAAAGTCAGTTCGGCGGCATTGGCATTCAGGTCACCATGGAAGGGGGCCAGCTCAAGGTGCTGAGTCCGCTGGTCGGCAGCCCCGCCTATCGGGCCGGCCTGAACGCCGGGGACAGCATTCTGGAAATCAACGGCAAGTCGTCGGCCGGCATCACCATGGATGAGGCCGTCAAGCAGTTGAAGGGAGAGGCCGGCACCGAAGTCCGCTTGACCATCGGTCACGCGGGGGGCGGCAAACGCGAAAAAGTTAACATTCGCCGCGAGATGATTCGCGTCGAGACCGTACTTGGCGATCGTCGCGACGACCACGACCAGTGGGACTACATGTACGACCCGCAACAGCGGATCGGCTACATTCGCATCACCGCTTTCAGTCGGGAAACCGTGCAAGAAGTCGAGCGGGCGCTCGATCAGCTCAAGAAGCGGCACGTCCGCGGGCTGGTGCTTGACCTGCGGTTCAACCCCGGCGGGCTGTTGAAGGCCGCCACCGACATTGCCGACCTGTTCGTCGCCGATGGGTTGATCGTGACCACGCGGGGGCGCAACACCGCGCCGCGCGAGGTTCACGCCCACAAGGACGGCACCTACGACGGGTTTCCGATGGTCGTGCTGGTGAATCGCTATAGCGCCAGCGCCAGCGAAATCGTCTCGGCTTGCCTGCAGGATCACCACCGCGCCGTTGTGATGGGAGAACGGACCTGGGGCAAGGGGAGCGTGCAAAACGTGATCGACCTGGAAGGGGGCAAGAGCGCCCTGAAGCTGACGACGGCCAGTTACTGGCGTCCTAGCGGCAAGAACATCCACCGCTTCCCCGAGGCCAAGGAAAGCGACGAATGGGGCGTGCTGCCGGACAAGGGCTACGACCTGAAGCTCTCCGACACGGAGCTAAACTCGCTGGTCGCCTATCGCCGGCAGCGCGACATCCTGCTGGTGAATCATCATCAGGCCGACGATGACGAGCCGGCCGACAAGGCCAAGGACGATGCCAAGGACGCCGCGGCCGACGAGAAGAAACCGGACGATGCCAAGAAATCGACCGACGACAAGGAAGCCGATAAAAAGTCGGAAACCGAAACCAAGCCGGCCGTGAAGGAAGCTGAAAAGCCCGCCACGAAGAAGCCGGCCGAAGCGGCCCAGAAGCCCGCCAGCGACGGGGGCGGCAAGTTCATCGATCGGCAATTGGAAAAGGCGCTCGGCTACCTGTCGGATGAATTGGCCAAGGTCGACAAGTAAGCCGCCAATCTCCGCGGCTCGCCCCCTCATAAACGGCCGCACACTTGGGTAGCCCGGACAACTTGTTGTCCGGGTCGCGCAAGCGACAAGAGGGAACTGATTTCGCTTTCCTCGCCGCGTCGGGCCAACCCCCAAACCTCTTGTTGCGGCGCAACCCCGTCGCCTTATCCTGTTCTCATTCGCTTCCCATCCTTCTCGTTTCTCCGACTAATGTTCCTGCTGGCCCTCGAAACAACCTGCGACGAAACCGCCGCCGCGGTGATTACCGATCGGCTGGAAGTGCTGGGCTCGGCCGTCTCGTCCCAGGAGGCCCTGCACGCCCGGTTTGGCGGCGTGGTGCCAGAGCTTGCTTCGCGTGCCCACGTCGAAGGCCTGCTGCCGATCATCGACACCGCGCTGAAACGGGCCGCGGTCAGCTTGAATCAGATCGACTGCGTGGCCGTGGCCAATACGCCCGGCCTGGCGGGCTCGCTGCTCGTGGGGCTGACGGCGGCCAAGACGTTGGCCCTGGCCCTGGGCGTGCCGCTGGTGGCGGTGAATCACGTGCTGGCCCATATCTATGCCTGTCAGATCGCCGCCGGCCGCAGCGTGTTTCCGTGCGTTGGGCTGGTCGTCAGCGGCGGGCACACCAGCCTGTTCCGCTGCGACGCGCCGCTGGAATGGGAGTTGATCGGCTCGACCATTGACGACGCCGTGGGCGAGGCCTTCGACAAGGTGGCGAGCCTGCTTGGCCTGCCCTACCCGGGCGGGCCCTCGATCGAACGAGTGGCCACGGCGGGCGATCCGCGAGCGTTCCGCTTTCCCCGCTCGCGGGTCGATGACCGCGGCGGCTTCGACTTCAGCTTCAGCGGCCTGAAAACCGCCGTCCGCTACGCCGTGGCCGGGCCCAATCAGCCTTGGCCCGAGCGGCTGGAGCCGGCATTGGTGGCCGATTTGGCGGCCAGCTTCCAGCAAGCGGCCATCGAGGTGCTGGTCGATCGAGCGGTCGAGGCAATGGCCCGGACGGGCATTCGCCGCCTGTGCGTCGGCGGGGGCGTGGCGGCCAACAAGCTGCTGCGCGAGCTCTTGGCCCAGGCGTCTCGCGAGCAGGAGTTTGAATTGCACGTCGCCCCGCCTGCCCTGTGTACCGACAACGCGGTGATGGGGGCGATGGCTTGGGAACGGTATCGCGCCGGGCTATTCGAGAACCTGGACCTCGACGTCATCCCCGGCCTGATGCGGCCCCGGAAGCCGCCGGCGAAGAGCAGTTGAACTCTCCCCCCTGCCACTCTTCCAATCAGGCCGCGCAAGAAAAAACCCAGGGGGTGGAACCCCTGGGCTTGGAAATGTTGCTGACTGTACTGGCAGCAGCCCAATGGTTTACGAGCCGAAGCCTGACGTTGAGCCACCGCTGGTGCCGCCGGTGCCGGCGGCATAGTTGAACGTGTTGACGACCGGCACGCTCGAGAAGAACGGCACCGACGTAACACGCACGTAGCGGCGATCGGCCGACACGACCACCGTGGTGTTGAAGTTCGAGCCGGTCGGCAGCGTGATGATGACCGGCTGGTAACCGACCGCGCCACGCAGGCCGAACAAGCCCGTGCTCGCCCCGGCCAGGAAGTCCGTCAAGGCATTGTTGCTGCCGGCGGCGTTATTCACGTTGCCCAACTGCTGGGCCAAAATCGCCTTGCCAACAGCCACCTGGCCGGCGATGGCATTGGCGACTTGCTCTTGTTCGAGCGGGTCGGTGCGACGCCCTTGTTGCAATTCAAAGGCCGCGCTCGCTTCGCCATTGACCAGGCTGACCACCTTGCGCGAATGCTTTTCCTGGGGCGTGCCCCGATGCGTGTAGTAGTCAACCGTCACGCGATCGACCGTCGGTTTGCCCCACACGCGGCGGAGCATCATTTTGTACATGCCGTTGAAACCCTGCGGGCAGACGTAGGCTTCGCTCGACATCCCCTCGGTCGAGGCGCTGGCCGCGTCGTTCGCCGAGGCGCCGACCATCACACCGCCGCCGGTGGTGCGTGGATTGCGAAACGAACAGACCGCGCCGGTCGGTTCTTCGACCAGCAAGTCCATGTCCGCGTCGCCCGACCAACTGACCACCACCACGCAATCGCGGGCGGCGGCCTTCTCGACGTCGGCCTTGAAGGCCGCCGCGGCTTCGGTCTTCTTTTCAGCCCGCAGTTGTTCGTAAGCCGCCAGGGCCACGCGCTGGGCGAACTCGGGAATCTGCTGTTGCGACTTGGGCCAGGCCTGTGAAAGGATGCCGACCGTGCTCCAGCGAATGCCTTCGATGTCGTTCAAGCGTTGGGCCAATGCTAACCCCTGCACCAGCGGCTCCGAGCGTTGCGGCTCCAACTCCGACGCCTGGCGGAACAGCTTCAACGCCCGTTGCTCGATCGGGCGGTTGCCCGGCATGGTGCGGACCATGTATTCGGCCACGAACAGCAGGTCGCTGGGCCGATTGGCCAGATCGACGGCCGACATCAACGCCCGTTCAATATCTTGGGGCAACGCGCCGTTGGCTTGCATGGCCAGCCCCAGCGCTTCGTACATCCACGGCTGGGCCTGATTGTTTCGTAGGGCCGCATTGATAATCGCAATCACCTGGTCCGCGTGACCGGTGATCATCAGTCGGCGCACCGTTTCACGAACTACGGCCGGCGATTCCTCGTGCGAACTGAAGTACTCGTTCCAAATCTTGTCGATGTCAGTGCCTTTGACCAGGTTCAACTCGATCGGCTTCACGGGAGCCGCGGGGCCAGCGGCCGCTGGCTGGGCCGCGGGGGCCGGCTTGGCCTGGGGCAGAGCCGCGATCGGAGCTTGGGGCGCCGCGAGCTTGGCCGGAGCCGCAATGGGCTTCGCGGCCTTGGGGCCAAGCTTCAGATCGTCCTTGACGTCGAAGAAGCCACCACCGCCCCCCATGCCGCCCCCCATGCCGCCACCCATGCCGCCGCCCATGCCGCCACCCATGCCGCCGCCGGCGCCACCAATGCCGCCACCCATGCCACCGCCCAAACCACCCTGCAACGGGTTGGTCACGCGGATCGGAATCACCAGGTCGGCGACCGGGTACACCTTGGTCGTCAGCAGCGTATCGGCTTCGGTCTTGGTCGTGATCAGCAACACTTCGTCGCGGATCACGTAGGTCAATTCCAGTTCGCGCAACATCAATCGCAAGGCCGAGCGGAGCGAAATGCCGCGCAGGTTGCGAGTGATTGGCGTATCGGTGGCGACGCCGCCACCTTCCAGCGCCTTGCGATCGAGCTGAATTTCGATCTTGTGCTTGTTCTTCAAGAAGTCGATCACGTCGGTCAGCGGCGCTTCGATAAATTCGAGTTCGGTCGGCTCGTCGAGCGCGTTGATGATCTTGACTTCGTTCGGCTTGCTTTGCGCCAAGTCGACGTTCTTGTACTTCTTGCGGCGCTCGGTCAGCAGACGCCAGCTATCCGGATCGGGATAAATCACCGACGGCTCGTCCGGGGTCGGAATGCTCGATTCAACGATCGAGTTCAACATCGCGGCGGTTGCTTCACGGGATTCGTACTGAATGAACCAAGCGCGATTCGTGCTATTGATCCGACGCGCGGTCAATTGGGTTTGGCTCAGGAACGGCGGGCCGGCCTTCGGCTCGTTCTGGCGAATTTCGTCCGCCTGGGCCGAGGCTTCCTGATAGGCCCGCTCGTCCAACAGCGAATTGAACCGCTCCATCAACTGGCTCTTGCGGTTCTGAAAGTCGCGAATCTCGCGGTTCAGTTGCGCCCGCTGCTCGGCTTCGGCGTCGGCGGCGGCCCGTTGGATGTCGCGTTGATCCTTGGCTTCCTTTTGACGCCGCGTTTCACGCAGCGCCGATTCAAGTTGATCGTTCAACTGCATGCGCACTTCGGCCGGCAGCTCTTGCGCCCGGCGGACTTCCTCCAGCTTCAGCCGCAACATGTCGGCCGCCTGGTCGGGATTGGTTGCCATCACGCCACGTGCCGCGCGCAACGTCGCGGTTACTTCGGCTTGAACCTTGCCAGCGAACGCGGCCCGATTCTCGTTGACCTGCTTTAAGAACTCGGCGTCGACATCGGCCGCGGCGGCCGGAGCGTCAGCCACCGGGGCTTCGTCAGCCTTGGCAGCCCCCGGCTCGACCGCTTCGTCGGCGTTGAACTTCACCAGCCGCAAGTCGCGCTTGCCGCCGGTGGCGTCATTGCCACCGCGGTCGAGCGCCGCACGCACTGCGGCCGCCTCGGGCTCGTTGGCGTCCAGCCGCAACGCCTCGGCCGTCAGACGACGAGCTTGTTCGACATTGCCGGTCACCGCCGCTTGCTGGCCCAGCCGAGCCATCGCGTGGGCCTGGGCATGAACCAGGGTCCGCAGCGTACGCAGACCAGCAGTGCCAACCAGCGGCAAACTGAGCCCCGCGTCACGCTTGCCCAGGTTCGTTACTTCCGACAGGTACGAGTTCTCATCGCTCGAGGCCGAAGCCTTGATGTCCCACTTCATGTCGACGCGCTGACCCTGCACTTCAAACGTGCCCGAGACCGCTCCACTCGGCGCGGCCCCCGCATGCCCCACCAGGACCGACTCGCGGTCATAGCGAAGCGGCGACAGGTGTTGCGGCAACGTCTCGCCCAAGCCTGGGGCCAACTTGACGTCCACCGGCCAAACAACCGGCGCAGTGACTGATTCGGTCAAGAACGCGCCGACAGCGCGAGGAGCAATCGAGTCGTCATCAATGGCGATGTTGCCACCTGTTTGGGCAGCCAACGCGCCGAGCAGCCCGCTGTCGACGCGCGGCCCGACGGCGAACGAATGGATCGAAGTCCGCTGAGCAATCGAGCGATCGACCATCGACTTGAGCCGGCTTGAACCGACGATCATGGCGTTGCTGACGCCGTCGCCGATGTAGACGATCGAGCGTTCGCCCGAGGCGCTGGCCAGGTTGTCGAGGCCGCTCCTCAGGGCCGCTTCCATGTCGGTCGAACCGAGCGGGACGCGGGCCTTCAACTGGGCAATGGCGTCATTCATTTCCGCGCTGCGCGGCGCGACGAAACCTTTGGTGAGCGGATAGGCGTCGAGGTCGACCGCCGTCAATTGCACGCGCGTGTCAGCCGGCAGCGAGGCCAGCATGGCGTTCAGGCTGTCGAGCCCCTTGTCGCGGATGGCGCCGATCTGGCTGGCCGAGGTGTCGAACAACACAACCACGTTGGGGCTGATCGATTTGGGTCGCGCGCCGTTCGGCATGAAGGCGGCCGAGTAGTACACGTCGCCGTCGGCTTTGTTGTAGACGTCGGCCGGCGCGACGCCGTCGCCGTGGTAGGGAATCGTGACTTCCGCACGAGCAGGCTGCGCAAGAGGCGCGGCGCAAACGACGGCGACAAACAACGTGTGTGCCAAGCGATTCCAACGCCCGGTCCAAATCTTCATGGCTAGCTCCGCGCTTGAGAACACTCGAACAGCATGAGAATGCAAAATGCCAGCAGCCCGGCCAAGCGAGAGTGCGGCGCAATCCAACCATAGCTCAAGATCAATCGCCAACGCATGTTGCGCGGCGGCGAGCCTGGAGGACGTGCCTGAAACTCTTGGCCAGAACTGGCGAAAAAGGGCTGTAAACGCTTACAGTCTATTCACCTTCGTCGCGAATTATCAAGAAAAATCCCGTTGAATACGGCGTGCCAAAGGCCCGGCCGCTCGGCAATCGCTAGGGCCGTTTTGACCGGGTTTTAGTACATCCGCTTTGACCACTTCAACCCAACTGCCACCCACCCAAATTGGTGGCACGCAAGGCGATCAGAAGCGAAACACGTCTGACTTCACCCTTCCAGCCCTTTGGATGCCAGCCGACGTGACGAAGTTCCCAGCATCGGCCACAGATGGTGTAGGATGGAACCCGGTCAGCCTCGATGCTGGCTCCCTCCCTGCCCGATCGGCGCATTCCAGGTGAACCCCGGCGCGCTGATACCTGTCGTACTGCATATGACATCCGCCTCTTGTCCAACCCAGCCTGTGCGAACGCGGCGAAAACCGCGCGCGGCGGCCCCCGAGGCGCACGATCGCCCCCGGCTGGGGCGCGGTTTCTGGTACACCTACCTGGCAAACTTCGCCATGATGGTGGCCGTCAGCGTGCTGTACCGATACCACGATTTCGTAACGGCGGTCGGCGGCGACGAAATGCAGCTTGGCCTAATCGTCGGGGCCGGCATGGTCGGCGCGACGCTGATGCGATTGTGGCAAGGCTCGGCCATCGATATCTATGGCACCCGAGTGGTCTGGATTGTTTCGGCCGGCGCGTTCATCGCCTGTAGCCTGGGACACCTGCTGGTCGACGACGCCTCGGGCGTGGCCATTTTCGCACTGCGAATCGGCTGGCAAATGTCACTGGCCGGGTTCGTGGGGGCGAGCATTTCGTTCGTTTCGGGCCTGGTCTCGGCGCAGCACACGGTGGAAGTGGTCGCCACGCTCGGCACATCGGGCTTTCTGGGGACGATCGTCGGCAACACGCTGGGCGACTTTCTGACCGCCGCCCAGTTCAGCCACAACCATATGTTCGTCGTAGCGGCCGTGCTGGGAACGTGCATGTTGCTGCTCGGCTTGATGTCCGGTGGGGGTGAAGCGCACAGCGCGTCACGGCGGCGACCGCCGCTCTGGTGGCTGGTGCGCCGATATCATCCCGGCGCGACGATTGTGATGAGCGTGGCCTGCGGCTTTGGCCTGAGCGTGCCCACGATCTTCCTGCGGCCGTTCGCCAAATCGTTGGGAATCATCGAGATTTCGTGCTTTTTCTTGCCCTACATGTTCGTCGCGTTGGTGGCGAGGATCATCACGCGACGCTGGTCGGCGCGATGGGGAACGCGGCGGATCATCATTGCCGGTGGCGCATTGTTGGCCGTGGGCACTGCCTCGTTTGCCTTGGTCACCAGCCCGTGGCACATGTGGCTGCCGGCGACGCTGATGGGAGTGGCGCACGCCGTTTTGTTCCCCACCGTGGTGGCTGGCGGCAGTTCGTCGTTCCCCGCGCGCCATCGTGGAGTAGGGACCACGTTGATGTTGGCTGGGTTTGATCTGGGCGCGCTGCTCGCGTTTGTCAGCGTGGGGAGTATGATCGTGTCGGCGCGCGGCGCGGGACTACCCGAGTATTCGACCACGTTCATTGCCGTGGCCACGATTCTGGCGATCACGGCCGCGATCTACGCGGCCGAGCCGTGGTGGTCGCGCGCCGGTCGGGCCAAGGCAACACGCTAGGCGGACGCCGAGTTGTGGTCCGCCTAACGGCGAAGGCAACCATGACCGGCCTGGTTAGGCGGGGATAGCGTACCAGCAAAGTGAAGGCCGACAGGGAGCGGGCTGCAACCAGTAAGAGTGCGGCTACGAACTAGCCGTGACGCAGGCGGGCGAAGAGCTGCGCGTATTCTTGGCGACGAACCGAGGCGTTTTCAACGCGGCCGGCCCGCGGATCGTCTTCGATGATGATCACTTCGTCATCGCTGGCGAACTTGGGCTTGAAAATCGGTTCGGCCGGCTCGCTCGGCTCGCTCGAAAACCTGGCGAAGTCCGGCAGCATTTCCGACGCGAGCGCGGCCGCCACGGCTTCAACCGCCATCGCCTGGTCCTCGAACGTCTTGCTAAGAGCGCGCCTGACTTGCTCGTCGCCACGCCCCTCCGCCGCGACCTTTCGCGTCTCGCGCGCGGGCTGATCGGTGGGCTGGAGAGAGGATACTGCCAAATGCTTGACCTCAGTGGTGGCCGGCGCCGTAACAGGCGCAACGGCTGCCGGCTTGGTGAACGGATCGAGCAGGGCGGACAACAGCGAACTGTCGGCCGACTTGACTCGTTGCCGCGCACCAAGCAAAGCGTCAGCCGAGGCGTACTTGTCGAACACCACTTCTTCTTCGGCGAACGCTTCGGCCAGCGGATTGTTGACGGCGCCGAACAACAGCTCGGCCTCGGGCCGTGTCACGACGGCTGGGACAAAGTCGTCCTCGTCGTCCAACTCGAATTCGTGCGGAATGACCGCGCTGAGCGGTACCGTCGCTAGCCCCGGACCCGGCAACGTCGGTTCCAGGTCGAAGTCGTCGTCGGGCAAGGTGCCGAACTCGATCACGCTGTCCTTGCGCACAACGTCGTCCTTGCGGGCGATGGCGATTTCTTCCCGAGGCGTCGTTTCATTCCACGGGGTCGGCAACTGCTGCAAATCGGCCCAGGCTTCCTGGATTCCGTCCGAATCGATCGTCGAACGCCCGCCGGCAAAGGCCATCAACAGTGCGTGTTCACACAACTGATTGATCAACCGCGGCACGCCGCCGGTGGCGTGGTAGACCGCTCGCATGGCGTGTGTCCCAAAGACCGCACTGCCCAGGCCGCCCACCGCGGCCAACTGCGCGCTGATGTAAGCCTCGGTTTCCTGGGCATCGAGCGCTTGGAGGTACGCTCGGGCGGTAATGCGCTGGGACAACGACGCCAACGTCGGCGCGGCCAATCGCTCTTCGATCGCGGCATTGCCGGCCAGGATCAAACGCACCTGCGGGACGCCCCGGTGCGCCAGATTGGTGATCATCCGCACTTCTTCCAGCAATCGAACCGGCAGCGAGTGGGCTTCGTCGAGCAACAACAGCAAGCCGCGCCCGGCCCCTTTGGCCTCGGCCAGATGATCGACCAGCGCCAGTCGCAACTCGCCTTCGTCGAGGCCGCGATAGGGCAAGTTCAACTGAAACAAGATCGCCTGCAGCAACGCGCGTCGCGAGTTGAACTGGCCATTCGACAACAGCGCCACTGACATCGTCTTGGCGAACTGCTCGGCCAGTAAGGTCAGCAGCAGCGACTTGCCGGTGCCCGATGGACCTACAAGCAGCCCGACCCCTTCGGCCCGCTCGACACAGCGCGCGAGCTGCTGGCGGCACGACTCGATGGTCGCGGCCGGATAGTATCGGTCGACGCGCGGGGCCGACAGAAAGGGTCGATCGTTCAGGCGAAAACTGGCTTCGTACATGCGCAGATTCTCGAGCACTCGAAACTTCTCACCTTCACGGCGATCCACGGCTGACGTGCTGATTCACCGTGCCGCTGTCACACTAATCGCGCCAGCAGTGACAGCGTTCCAACCCTGCAACCCGTTTCTACCTTCGGCAGTCGGCAACGAGCGTCTGCAACCTGGGCGGCGAGAATCAATCTTCGTGACAGCAACTTAACCATGCCGCCGTCGCGGGCGAACGAGCGCGCGGGTGCGCCCCACGACCAGCGGCCGCAAATGTGGCTTGGGGACACCTTCATGCGCTGCGTGAACCGATCGCTCATGGCGCTGGTGCGGCGAGTCGACATACCAGACGACGCGCGGCCGTTTGGCCACGAGCCACGCCGCCAGGCAGCCCGAGCCAATCGCAACCAGCAGGACTACCTCCGTTAACTTCAGCGAGCGTAACGCCGCACTCAGCCATTGCGGCGCCGCCAGGCGTTCGACCACCGGCGACTCGGCGACCGGCACAGGGGCCTCGAGTCGCGCCACTTCGACCAACGCGGCTCGATGATCGGCGTCGTTCAATTCCACGTTTCGTTCGGCAACGGCAATGTCCGTGCGTAACCGGTCGAACTCCGCGCGTTCGTTATTCGATGGCGCGGTTCGAGCCAAAGGCCGCGTGATCTTGGGGCTGACCTTAGCCGGCTTGGTGGTGTGGCGAGGGGTATCGAGGCCCGCGATCTGACGCTCGATCGACTGCACGACAGGATGCGCCGGCGTCATCGTTTCGAGCAACCGCTCACGCTGTCGAATCAGGCCGGCCAGCGTGTCGACTTGCGAACCGGTGTCACTTTGCCCCTGTTCGGAAGTCGTAGCCACCATCGACGACGATTCGCCCGTGCGGGCGAGCACGTTTTCGGTGAATTGCTCCTGTCGATGCCGCAGATCGCTCAACCGGCGCTGGGCATCGCGGAGCAGTCGCTCGCACACGCGCAAACGCTCGCGGGCCAGCAGCAACTCAGAACCCGTCGCCGCGCGTGCCGGTTGCGAAACCTGAGTCGATGCTGGATCGTCAGTCGTCGCCAGGCGCAAAGCCCCCTGCCCGACCAGCCAAACCGCGCTGCCGACCGCAGCAAAGGCGATCAACCGGCGCAAGGCCGACGAACGACTGGTTTTGAGTAAGCGACGCGACATCACGAAATCCAGGCGGCTAGCTGGGCGCGCAAAACGTCTGTACCCAACGCAAATGCTGGGGCGCGAGCTTATGCTCCTCGGTCGTCATCGTCGTTAAAATCGTTGCGACTTGAGGAGAGAGGGCCGAGCTAGCTTGCGTTTACCGCTCGGCCAGCACACATTCAAGGCTGCCAGCACGCCCCGAACGCTGTTTACCCGCCGGAGCCCACGCCGATGCAAATCTGCTGCTTCTCCAAGAGCTTCCAGGATCTGCCCCTCGACAAGTTCTGCCGCCAGCTATACGAAATGGGCTTCGACGGCATCGACCTCACGGTTCGCAAAGGGGGTTCCATCGAGCCGGCCGACGTCGAGAAGAAGCTCCCCGAAGCAGTGAAGATCATTCACGAAGCTGGGCTGAAGTACCAATTCCTGACGACCGACATTGCCGACGGCAGCGCGCAGTCCGAGCGCACGCTCGCCACGGCGGCCAGCCTGGGCATCGATCGGGTGAAACTCGGCTACTTCCGTTATATCTCCAACGGCAAGCTCCGCGCGCAAATCGACGAGACTCGCAAGAAGCTGGCGGAGATTGCCGCGGTGGCGAACAAGCATCGCGTCATCCCGTGCGTTCACACTCACTCGGGCACGTACATTCCGTCGCACGGCACGCTGCTGTACGAACTGATTCGAGATTTCAAGCCCGGCGAGGTGGGTGCCTACGTCGACACGCTGCACATGGCGCTGGAAGGGGGCGGTAACGGCTGGCAACAGGGGCTCGATTTATTGGCCCCGTGGATCGCGCTGGTCGGCGTGAAGAACTTTGGCTGGAAGACCGGCGAACGGGACAAGTCTGGTCAACAGCGGTGGTTGAGCGAAGAATTGCCTTTGGCCGACGGCTTGTCGCCGTTGCCCGACTTTTTCGCCACCCTGCGGCGGCAAGGTTACGACGGTGTTTACTCGCTGCACAGCGAATACAAGGGAAAACACAGCTTCCGCGACATGTCGACCGAGGAATGCCTGGTGCAAACCGCGGCCGACATCAAGTATTTCAAGTCGCTGTTTGCTACTCGCTAAGATGAGCTCGCTGTTTCACATCAAAATCTGCGGCATCACCTCGGTCGGCGACGCCCAGCACGCCGCCCGCGCCGGGGCCGACGCGATTGGGCTCAATTTCTACCCCGGCAGCAAGCGCTTTGTATCGGCGACACAAGGCGCCGAAATTGTTGCCGCTTTGCCTGCTGGAGTGGCTAAGGTCGGCGTCTTTGTGAACGCGACGACAAGCGAAGTCGTATCTATTGTCAAGCAAGTTGGACTCAACCGAGTGCAGCTTCACGGCGATGAGCCACCGACGTTGATTCACGAACTGGCCGCACAGCTTCCAAACACTCCGATCATCAAGGCGTTTCGGATCGGTCCGACCGCGCTGCAACCCGTCGAGCAGTATTTAACTTGGAGTTGCACCCACGGCGATGCGTCTCCGCCTCACGCGGTGTTACTCGATGCGGCAGCCCCGGGCGAGTTTGGAGGCACGGGCGTGCGTTTCGATTGGCAACTGGCTCGTCAGTTCATCCGCAGGGTAGGCAGCGATGGGCCGCCGCTAATCCTGGCCGGCGGTCTCACGGCCGAGAACGTGGCCGAGGCGATTGCGGCCGTGAAACCTTGGGGGGTCGATACTGCCAGCGGCGTCGAGTCCTCGCCCGGTCACAAAGACCCGGACAAGGTCACACGATTCGTAGCCGCCGCGCGCCAGGCCTTCGAAAAAGCCGCGGCATCGTAGCACGCCGAGCCCCGGCAAACCCTTGCCAGCGTTGAACAAACGCCCTATCATCACAGCCAAATCACCGTCGGCACGGCGCGCCTTGAAAGCGCGCACTCTCAGCCCTCGGCGGCCAAGGAAGGCCGCAGCGCACAAATCACAAACCATTTCTAGCACGGAGTTTACCAGCGTGGCACAAGTCGAAACTCGTCTCCCCTACAAAGTTGCCGACCTGTCGCTGGCCGATTGGGGCCGCAAGGAAATCATCCTGGCCGAGAACGAAATGCCCGGCTTGATGGCACTGCGCAAGAAATACGGCCCGCAAAAGCCGCTGAAGGGCGCCCGCATTGCCGGCTGCCTGCACATGACCATTCAGACGGCCGTGCTCATCGAGACGCTCACCGAGTTGGGCGCCGAAGTCACTTGGAGCAGTTGCAACATCTTCTCGACCCAAAACCACGCGGCCGCGGCCATCGCCAAGACGGGCGTCCCGGTCTACGCCTGGAAGGGGATGAACAACGAAGAGTTCGACTGGTGCATCGAGCAAACCCTGTTCTTCAAGGACGGCAAGCCGCTGAACATGATCTTGGACGACGGCGGCGATTTGACCGCCATGGTCCACAACAAGTATCCCGAGCTGCTCGACGGCATTCGCGGCATTTCGGAAGAGACCACCACCGGCGTTCATCGCTTGTACCAAATGTTCGCTCGCGGCGAACTGAAGCTGCCGTGCATCAACGTCAACGACTCGGTCACCAAGAGCAAGTTCGACAACCTGTACGGCTGTCGCGAGTCGCTGGCCGACGGCATCAAGCGGGCCACCGACGTGATGATCGCCGGCAAGGTCGTCGTCGTGGCCGGCTATGGCGACGTCGGCAAGGGTTGCGCTCACTCGATGCAGCGCTACGGCGCTCGCGTGATTGTGACCGAGATCGACCCGATCAACGCCTTGCAAGCCGCCATGGAAGGCTTCCAGGTCACGACCATGGAAGAAGCGGCCTCGATCGGCAACATCTTCGTCACCACCACCGGCTGCTGTGACATCATTCGCGGCGAGCACATCGACCAGATGAAGAACGACGCCATTATCTGCAACATTGGCCACTTCGACATCGAGATCGACGTCGCTTGGCTGGAAAACCAGGTGAAGGCCGGCAAGGCGAAGAAGACCGTCATCAAGCCGCAGGTCGACCGCTATTCGCTCGCCAACGGCCGCAATGTGCTCCTGCTGGCCGAAGGCCGGCTGGTGAACCTGGGCTGTGCGACCGGGCACCCGTCGTTCGTGATGAGCAATTCGTTCACCAACCAGGTGATGGCGCAGATCGCCCTCTGGACCGAGACCGAAAAGTACTCGCTGGGCGTCCACATGCTGCCCAAGAAGCTGGACGAAGAAGTCGCCCGGCTCCACTTGGACCAACTGGGCGTGAAGCTGACCAAGCTCACCAAGAAGCAGGCCGACTACCTGGACATTCCAGCCGAAGGCCCGTACAAGCCGGAACACTACCGGTATTAAGCTGAGATTTGAGCTGCGGAAGCAGCCTAACTTACCCTCAAACAGCTCGGTTCGCTTCGCGCGGGCCGAGCTGTTATTTTACCCCTCGGGCGTGTCGAGCAAGTCTTGCAATCGCTGATCGAGTGGCGAGTCGAACCGCGCTGGCCATGACCCGTCAATAAGCCCGACGCCGATCAGATCGCGCAAATGAGTTCGATCCTTGTCTCGATTCGAGTTCAATTTCATTCGCACAAGCGCTTCGAGCCCCACGACATTGAACGCCTGATCTCGCTCAGATTCGTCAACGTCGGGCGAGGCATTCACATACGCTGGCTTGACCTTTTCGCTGGCGTACAGAATATGCACCGCTTCACTGGGGCGCGAGTTTGGCCCGTCCAAGAACATATCGACGTCCCTTGTTTGAACGTAAACGAAGCCGCAAGATTCCAAAATCTGACGGGCTGCCGCGAAGTCAGAGCGACGAATCAGGATGTCAACGTCGCGGGTATTCCGCGCCGCTCCTTCGTCGATTCTTGAGACCCAGGCCGCCACGGCGTTACCGCCAGCCACGGCATAGGGAACCCCAGCACGCTCGAGCGCAGCGGTGGCGCGCATAAGTCGTTCGCGTACCTTTTCCACGGCGCGAATCATCCTTTCCCACGAGATGGGTCCGAGCGGCTTCATAACCCAATGATAGCCTGAATCTTCGGGCTTCGCACGCGCGGGGGTTTGACAACGTCCCCGCCCGACCGTCATAACAGCGCTGCCGCTTTGGCTAAATCTTGTTTGCGGTACGAGCCACTTTGCATCGTATTTCCCTAGCCCCTAGTCCCTAACCTCTAGCCCCTCCACCACCATGCCCGACATGCAAGCGTTTCGCGCGTTACGTTACGACCTGGGGCACGTTGGCTCGTTGAGCGACGTGGTCTGCCCTCCCTACGACGTGATCGGGCCCGAGTTTCAACAGGCGCTCTACAAGCGACACCCGGCCAACTTTGTCCGCTTGGAACTGAATCGCGAGGAGCCAGGGGACGACGCCACGAACAATCGCTATGCGCGCGCGGCCCGCTTCCTGCGCAACTGGCGCCAGGAGGGCGTTTTGTTCCGCGAGGGCCAGCCGGCCTTCTACGTCTATCATCAGTCGTTCGAGCACGATGGCCAGACCGTCACGCGCCGCGGCTTCATGGGTCGCTGCCGGCTCGAACGCTTTGGGCAGGGCAAAATCTTCCCGCACGAAGAAACCCTCTCGGGGCCCAAGCAGGACCGGCTGCTGCTGACTCGCGCTTGCCAGGCGAACCTGACCCAGATTTTCGGCCTGTACCCCGACCCCCAGAACGAAGTGCAGGAGCTGCTCGAGCGCGCCGTCGCCGGCCAGCCGGCGATCGAAGCGGTCGACCACCTGGGCGTGGTCCATCGCATGTGGCCGGTCACCGATAGCGCGCTAATCGCCAAGGTCTCGGGCCTGATCGGCCCCAAGCCGCTGTTCATTGCCGACGGCCATCATCGCTACGAGACCGCTTGCAACTACCGGGACGAGCTAGCTGCTGGCGGCGAGCTCGACGCGGCTCATCCGGCCAATTTTGTCCTGATGATGTGCATCGGCATGACCGACCCCGGCTTGCTGGTACTGCCGACGCACCGGTTGTTCCGCGGCCTACCGAGCATGACCAGCGTCGAGTTGAAGGCCAAGCTCGGCGACTGCTTTGCCACCCGTGTCGTCGGCAAAGGCCCCGACCTGGCTGGGCAAGTTTGGGAAGAAATCGAGACGGCCGACGCCCAGGGGACGCTCGGGCTGTATACCCACAAGGACCAGACCTGGACCCTGGCCTCGATCACGCCGGCCGGCGAAAAGCGCATGGCCCAAGTAGCCGGCCAGCATAGCCGCGACTGGCAAGGGCTGGGCGTGGCGATCCTGCACCAGTTGCTGATCGAGACGCTGCTCGGCGCCAAGGATCTGCCCAAGCCGCTGTATGTGCATTCGGTCAGCGAAGTGGTCGAGGCGCTCAAGCGCGGCGACGTGGCGGGCCGCGACGCCACCGGCGTGATGAGCGCTGGGGGCGATTTCCCCCTGGCCGCCCTGGTCATGCCGGCCACGGTGGAACACATCCGTGTGATCAGCGAACACGCCGAGCGGATGCCCGCCAAGAGCACGTACTTCTACCCCAAGCTGCTCGGCGGGCTGGTCATCAACCCGCACGAGTAGTCCGCCGCTCGATCGTTCCAGGTTCCGACGCCATCAGGGGAGCGCCGTCTTGCGCGCCGCTGGGCGTTTCACGTGGCACATGTTTCACGTGAAACGGGGCAGTCCAGGCAAGCTATTTGTTTCACGTGAAACGCTCCTCAAGTACCGGGCCTGCTAGCTGAGCGGCTCGGTTTCCACGTGAGAAGTCACCTCTCTGCCGCGCTGCAATTCTGCCCTCGGTCGATTTTCGCGCCGTCGCTATACTCCTGCCGCTCGAAACTTGGGCGGAAAGGAATCGCCGGCGTGGGTCGAATACTGTGCGTGGCCAATCAAAAGGGTGGCGTCGGCAAGACGACCACCGCAGTGAATCTGGCAACATGCCTGGCCAAGGCAGGTTGCCGGACGCTGCTCATTGATTTGGACCCCCAGTGCAACGCCACCAGCGGAGTCGGCCACTCGCCCGCCGAGCGCCACCCCCTGGTCACGCGCCAGCCGCTGCGCGAGGCGATCGTCGCCACGGAAACACCGAACTTGGACCTGCTGCCCGGCGCCCGCCGGTTTGACGACGTCGATACCCTGGCCCGCTCGCACGAACCCGAGGCCACGCTACGTCACCACCTGGCCACCGGGCTGAGCGACTATGACTATGTGCTGATCGACTGCCCGCCGTCGCTGGGACAACTGACCCGCACCGCCCTGTCGAGCGCTACCGAGGTGCTGATGCCGATCCAGTGCGAGTATTTCGCCATGGAAGGGCTGGCGCAGATGATCGACGTGATCAAACAAGTGATGAACACCCCGCCTCGCCGACTGCAGTTCGGCGGCATCTTGCTGACGATGCACGACCCGACGCTGGAGTTGACCCACGAGGTCGACGACGAGGTGCGCGAGTTCTTTGGCGAGATTGTTTTCCGGACCAGCATCCCGCGCGACGTCGCGGTGGCCGAGGCGTCGAGCCACGGCCAGGCAGTGATTGATTTTGCTCCCCGTTCGCGCGGCACGCGCGCTTACATTGAATTGTGCATGGAGGTACTCGAACGTGACTAAAGAACGCCGCCTTGGCCGAGGTCTCGAAGCGCTGCTGGGCCGCTTGCCCGATGCCCCGATTGCCGACCACGGCGCCACGCACGCCGACAGTGCGCCGACGAGTTCGCCGCCGTCGCAGGGTCCGGCGCGCTTGCCGGTCGACCTGATCGACACCAATCCGTTCCAGCCCCGGTTCGACTTTGACGACGCCGAGTTGCAGAACTTGGCCCAAAGCATCCAGCAGCATGGCTTGCTGCAACCGATCACGGTGCGCCGCGCCGGCGACCGCTATCAACTGGTGGCGGGCGAGCGCCGCTTGCGCGCGGCCGCGTTGGCCGGCTGGCGTGACATTAGCGCCCAGGTCGTCGAAGCCGACGATCGCCAGATGGCCGAGTTGGGCATCGTCGAAAACTTGCAGCGTCAGGATCTGAACCCCCTGGAAAAGGCGACGTCGTTCCAGCAGTACCTGCAACGCTACCAATGCACGCAGGACGAGCTAGCAAGCCGACTGCAGCTCGACCGCTCGACTGTCGCGAACTTGATCCGGTTGCTCGAGCTGCCCGAGGAGGTGCAAGTCGCGCTGCGCAAAGGCCAGATCACCCAAGGGCACGCTCGGGCGATTTTGCCGTTGGGTGACGAGCGCGAGCAAGTGGCGCTCTGTCGCCAGATTCAAAGCGAAGGGTTGAGCGTGCGTGCCGTGGAGTCGTTGGTCCAAGCGACGGTCCACCAGGGGGAACGCGAAGAGTTGGGCGTGGCCGACGCGCCGGAAGAGTCGGCGCCTAAACGCTCGGCCGCCAAGCGGAACGAGCAACTGGCGGTGCTTGAACAAGAGTTGCGGACGGCGCTTGGGACCAAGGTTGAACTGCGCCACGGCGCGCGAGGACGCGGCAAGGTCATCGTCCACTTCTCGAACGCCGACGAGTTCGAGCGCCTGCGCCGCCACTTCCACGGCCAGCAACAAATGCGCCGCGCCGGCTAGCAAAATCTCGCCACAGAGGCACTGAGGCACGGAGGTTTGCACGGAGCATGGTCATTGGGATTTGGTCATTGGTTCGTTGTTTGCCCTGAGTTTTTTTCATTACACTAATCCCCCCCCCTCCGTGCTTAACTCAGTGCCTCAGTGTCTCCGTGGCAAATCCCTAGAATTGTGCTCGGCGGGCTAGTTGATATAGTAGTGCCATCCCCCCGGGGCGTAGCTCAGCCTGGCTAGAGCGTCTGGTTTGGGACCAGAAGGTCGCATGTTCAAATCATGTCGCCCCGATTTTTTCGACCCCAGGTCGAAAAAATAGAGCAGGAGAGTGGAGAAAGTAGAGAGGAGAGCCGACAGCTTTCCGCGTCAACTTTCTCCACTCTCCTGCGGTCTACTCTCTCCTCTCCCCTTTCTTTTTGGTGTTCTGGACGCGGAGAGTATTCGGCGAAGGATTCGCTTTCTTGATTCACCTTCAACGGATTGAAAGGCACTTACAAGTGGCTGCAAAAATCATCTACTGGCTCGCGACCGGCTTGTTGTCGTTTGCTTACCTGTCGGGGGGTTATTTCGACGTGGCCCAGCCCGATCAGGTGATCCTGGCGGCCACGCACCTGGGCTATCCGCTCTACTTCTTCACGATCCTCGGCTTTTGGAAATTGCTGGCGGTGTTTGCGATCCTCATGCCTGGTCTGCTGCGATTAAAGGAATGGGCCTATGCCGGCATTTTCTTCAACCTGACCGGCGCCGCCGCGACGCACGTGTTCGTGAAAGACGGAGTTGGCGAAGTAATGACGCCGCTCATTGTCTTGGCCATTGCGATGACGTCTTGGGCCTTGCGGCCGGCGAGTCGCAAGCTGCCCGGGCCGGTGCTTTAGTCGTTCTTCCCACTTTCACGTTTCACGCGCCCAGGGCTCTCGTCATGATCGATCCGCCGCAAATCGTGAACACCGAGGAACGATTGACCGCGGTCATTCGCCTGTGCGTGCCGGCTAGCGAGATTCGCCAGGTGATGATGCCCGGGCTGCAGGAGCTGATGGCCGCGGTCGCGGCGCAGGGGGTGGCGAAGACCGGCCCCTGGTTCACCCATCATTTCAAAGTGCCGGACCACGAGTTCGATTTCGAACTCGGCGTGCCGGTCGCGTCGGCCGTGAAGCCGACCGGGCGTGTGACGATGAGTACGCTGCCGGCCACGCGCGTCGCGCGGACGATCTACCGCGGGCCGTACGAGGAATTGCCGAATGGCTGGCGCGAGTTCTCAGCCTGGGTCGACCAGCAAGGGCACCGACAAGGAGCCGGCTGCTGGGAGTATTACGCCGTCGGCCCCGAGTCTGGTCTCGATCCGTCCCAATGGCAAACCGAGCTGAACCGCCCGCTGGTCGACTAGCCGCTTGAATCGCGGCTGCATCGTACACCGCCACTGCTATCGCGGTGACTCGAAGAGAACTCGCGGTGGCGCTGGCGCGAGCGAAAGTGTCCCTTCCTCAAGGCTATCGGTCGCATCTGCGGCAATTACCTCACTCGGCTCGGAAGGCTCGCGACTTTCACGCGCCTCGGCCAACATCGATTCGAGCGCTTTGCTGCGCCGCGCGCGGAGCATCGAGCGTCGCGCCGCGACGGTGCGCCCGGTGGCGTGTCCGACCAGTGAGCCCCCGACGCCGATGGCGGCCCCTTCCCACCAGACCGGCGCCACGATCGCGCCGCTGTTGGCGACGTCGGCGCCGACCCGCGGGAATAGGACGTGATACGCCTCTTTTTCCAGTTCCCAATCCTCGTGCGCTTCGGCATAGGCCAACACATCCGAAACGCTGCGCGTGTCATGCCACAGTCCGACGAACGGCAATTGATTGATCGCCACGTAGGTGCCCGGCAATTTGCGGCCATGCACGTCCTTGGCATAGGCCGCCTCGCGGAGCACCACGGCTGGCACGTCGGAGTTCAGGTTCAGCGTGTTGGTGAACGGGTTGTAGCGATCGCCGCCAAACACGCGACCCGGCAGGACCGTGTAGCCGATCACGCTCAGACTGCCGAGCGTGTAGCGCCAACCGGGGCCAATGCGGTCATTTTCGCGCAGCAGTCGCCACTGTTCCGACGGCTCGTAGCAATTGATGTGTACCTGAACGTCAGCCAGATCGTTCTGACACATATACGCGACCAGCACCGCTTGCGTCTCGGGCGACAGCTCGTGTCGATTCACCTTGCGATTCAGGTGCAACACCCGCTGGGGCGTGGCCGCGATCTTGGCCACACGGTCGAGCTTGGGCCGCGGCTGGCCGTGAACGATGTGGATGTCGCTGGGTGCCGGCTTCTGGTTCGAGGCGTGGAATTGGCTGTATTGGTACGGACCGCGAACGCAGCCGGCGGCGATCGCGCAGCAAATCAACAACCCCAGACGTCGAATCCACGACGACGCCGACATGACAGTGAATTACCCGATGGAAAGATTCCGGGGCGCTACCGTCGACTACTTGCGCCAGAGATTGGAGCCCTGGGCGGTAAAAGGCGGAATGCGCGCAACCTGCATTCAGTACCAGGGGGTGAAAATCGCGGCAAGGCCGACCGCTGCCAGCATCGACGCGATAGCAGCCGCACCGCCCGAAGCGCCCCAGCAATGTTCATCGACGGCCGAATGCCAGGCGGCCAGTAAGATGCGCCCGGGTCAGCGATATTCTCTTCGCCAAGACAAAAAGCCGAGGACCAGCGACCCTCGGCTTGAATGTTGGCGACGAATTGACCGCTGGCGTTAGCCGCGGCCCTGGCGGCGGACCATCGTGCCGTAGATATGCAACGGGCGGTTTGGCCGGCTGTGAATGTCCATGGCGCGGATCGCCTGGGCGCGAGGCGTGCCCGGCAGGGCGACGGTCCAACTGGCCTGGGCCGAGATAACTTCCAAGGCCATCCACACACCGGCGGCGGCCAACAACAAGGCAATGCGTTTCATGATTTCGATTCCTCTGCGGTGCAGGTCCAGATTTCTCGTTCAGGTCATATCAAGTGCGATCAGCTCTCACCTACGTTCCTGCGGTGGGCCAAACGCCAAGCGACTCTACCTCGCAAAAACTGGCCCCTCTGGCCAGGATTACAGTAATTCAATGTTCATGCCGATGGCGCAATAAAGCAGCATTTTTTCTGACCTCTCGCCAGCCACGGTGGAACTTGCCAAAGCAATGATCGAGCGCGGGAAGGCTAGTTTTTGACCAGCTCAAGGCCCGTTTCAACTGGGGGCGAAAAACGGGCGGCGCGATCGTGGGTAATTTCCGCTCGATCCGATCGAAGCGCACGACCAACCTTCGGCGGCGCAATCGATACAGCCGTCACCTGCCGCGCCGTAGTCTGTCAAACGTGAATCAATGGGCGATGCGAATCACTCGGACGACCGGAATGCGATCCGAGTTCTCTTCGACGGTCAGATCGAGCGTCTTGCCAGGCTGCAACTGCTTGGCCTGCAATCCCTCTTTCAGCTCGCGACCTTGTGAGTCGAGCACCTGGACATCGGCCACGAAGCGAATCCTGGTGTCGCTGCCACCGACCGAAACGACCAACATTTGCCGCTGCTGGTTGAGCTGGACCAAGCGCCCGTGAACTTCGAAGGCCCGCGCGCAATCGCACGCCAGCCAGGCGACAACAGCACCCAGCGCGGCGAGCGCGCGACGCCGAGTGTTGCGATTCGGTTTGGCTTCGGTTTGCGAGTTCATCAATCAAAACCTAGCACACGCCCCGCGTGCGGCGCGGCGGCAGGGGTGATCGAGCTATCCCAGGCTCCGCTGCCCGAGGGCGCGCTCGGCGTCGAACACCTTGGGAGCCCGGCGGTGATCTTGCTGCTGCCAGGTCTGTGGGCCGTGATCTTCCTGTTCAGCGGGAGGAGCGAAGTCATCACATCCGACATCTCGATTCATGGATTGCACGAACCGGTCTAGTTTCGTCAGTTAGGTTGCGGCGGCGTTACAATCGTCGCGCTCGTCATCTATGGAATACCACTCCGAAGTCGACAAGCTTTTTGTCGCTTGCCCGATTTGACCGCCGCGCCTCGTAAGCTATGGTTGCTGGGGATCGTTCCACCCACCGCAACGGACGCGGGAAGCTTGGCTCATGAAGCGGCTTGTGTCGGCTGGCCTGTTGGCGGCTAGCCTTTCAATTTGTGCAGGGAAACCGGACGCTGCATTCGCGGCGACGCCGTCGACAACCACTCCGACGCGCGCGCCCACCGCGGCATCCACCTCTGCCGGCGCAACATTGGCAAGCGCCGCGCCCAAGCAGCCGGCGAATTGGGGGCTCCCCTACGTCAGCAAGACGCCCATCGCCTGGCGCGTGGCGGGACAAAGCCTGGAAGGTCGACCGATTCTGGTCGCCACGTTCGGGGCTGGAACGCGACGCGTGCTCGTTGTCGGACCATTCTCTGGCTTGGAACCCGACGGAGTCGCTGCCGCCGAGCTGCTGGCCGCCCACTTGCAGCAGCGGCCGTCGAACCACGTGCAAATTACGGTGGTTCGCGACCTGAATCCGGACGGACACGTACGGATGATGCGCGGCAATGGCCGCGGCGTCGACCTGGAACATGATTTCGCGCCGCCAAGCGGCGGCCAGCCGGCCACGATGATCAACGGTCGGATCGTGCCCGCCATCGCCCCTCGCGCGCGACAGCCCGAGACGGAACTGTTGCTGGGCATGCTCGAAGCGATTCGTCCCGATCGGATCGTGCTGTTGGGGACCGCGCCGGCACAAAGCAAAGCGACCGTTGCATTTGGCGGTAGCGCGGAAGACCTGGCCCGGCAGGTCACGCTCGAAGCCAACGCGCGACTGCTAGGCGTTGATGCCGACCCGACTTCGCTGCTGGGCTATTGCGCACAAACCTTCGGCGCGCCGAGCGTGCGGTTGGCGATTCTGCCCGGTGCGAGCGCCGAGGGAATTTGGGAACAGAATAAAGCGGCGATTCTCACCGCGACGGGCGTGGGGACGGCGATGCCATTGGAAGCCGTCGCCTGGCCGATCAAGTCGCGCGATCTGACGATCGACCTGCAGGCCGCCGGCTTGTCGCAACCGACCGCCACTGGCCCCACCGGGACGCTTGCGCCGGCCTCGGCCGACGTATATCAGCGCGGAGGAACCAACGACGACGGAGCGCCGCCACTTCGGTTCCGCGATTTGCAACACGGGCTGCCGGCGGTGCGCGTCGAGCGCGTAGTGCCGAGCGCTGTGCCGCAGCAACCGATGGGCAATGCGGCATCGTATGTGCCGGCCCCAGTGCCACCTCAGCCGGCGATCCCATTGAATCCGGCAGCGACGCCTGTTCCGCCGATTAACGCGTATCGCGCTGGGAGGTAGTGAAGCCCTCGGGTTTTCGAGGCGATTCGACAATTCACAAGCGAGCTACGGTACGGCGCGTCCCGCGGCGGCCGATTGGCGAATCGCTTCGATCACGCGCATGTTCGCCACGGCGTCCTCGATGGGAGTCGGCACCGGCGTATCGTTGAGCACCGCCTGCGAGAACAGTTCCCCCTGAATCGTGTACTGGTCACAGACCGGGAACGTGATCTCTTCAATGCCACTTTCACTCCGATACCAGAGCCGGCACACGCGATCGGGCGGGGCGTTGAAGGGAATCTCGATTTCTATCCGCCCCGTCGTGCCGCAGATATGCACGCGCTGATACGGCGCCAGTTGCGTGCTGCACGTGAATGTTGCACTACCGGCCGGAAACTCTAGCAGGGCCGACGCCTGCCGATCGGTTTTGAAGTCGGGGTCGATCTCAACCTGACCCCAGACGCGCGTCGGCTCAGCGCCGAAGATGAATCGCGACAGCGAGATCGGATAGCAGCCGATGTCCATCAGCCCGCCGCCGCCGATGGCCGACTGGTTACGAACGTCATCCGCGTTGCGGTTGTAGTAGGTGAACAGGGACTGAATCGTCCGCAGCGCGCCGATCTTGCCCTCGTTTACCATCCGCCGGGCCGTGACCCATTGCGGATGATGCCGGTACATGAAGGCTTCCATCAGCTTCAAGCGGGGGAACTTGCGGCCGGCGGCCACCAGGGTTTCGGCCTCGGCGACGCTGAGCGCGATCGGCTTTTCGCACAGCACGTGTTTGCCGGCTTCGAGCGCGCGTATCGACCAGGGGACGTGCAGATGGTTGGGAAGTGGATTGTAAACAGCGTCGATCTCGGGATCGGCCAGCAAAGCTTCGTACGAGCCGTACGCTTTCGCAATGCCAAGCTGTTCGGCGGCCGCCTGGGCGCGATCGAGCGAGCGCGATGCGATGCCGACGATTTCGATTCCCTGGCCGCGCTGCATGGCGGGAATGACCTTGAGGGTGGCGATCTTGGCCACACCGAGCACGCCCCATCTGACTTTACGCATGACGATTTTCCTGGCTGACTAGGTTTGCAGCGCCGTATCATACGTGCTGCTGATTTGAACGATCGCGAGCGATCATCAACGAAACACTCCTCCCTTTCAGGGAGGGGCAGGGGGGAGGGTAAAGACGGTCAATGCCAACCAGGATTGCGCCCTGGCATTCCCGTACTTGACGCAATGTCGGTTGGCCTACAATGCGTTTACCCTCACCCGCTTCGGTACGCTCGCGACCTCTCCCTGAGAGGGAGAGGTGTTGGGTCTTACGACCCAAGCGCGCCTGGGGCCATTGTATTTGGGAAATGCTGCTTGACCACCGTCGGGGCGGGAAGATGAGTTCGGACGAGACATTCAACCCATACGCCAGTCCGACCAGCACCGAGGTGTTGACGATTCCGGGCGGTCCAGTTCGGTTCGAGCGGCGCATGGGGGGCGCGGCAACCGTCTTCTTGGGCACCTTCGCCGGAATCGGCATCGGGGCAATGGCCAGCAGCGTCGGCGCGGCCCTGTTGGGGCTGCTGGTCGGCATTGCAGTTGCCCCTGAAGCAGTTCTTAGTCTGGCGATGGCAGGCGGCGTGTTCGGTGGCCTGGTCGGAAGTGTCGTGGGAGTTGTTCCGGGGCTCGTTGCCAGCGCCGTTCACGCCAATCTCAACCAGCCCAGCGAGAAAGCTCGTTTGGCTGTCACCGTGAGTTGCGGCATCATCGGTGCGCTGGTGGGCGTCTGGGGAGGCTATCTGGTCAGCGGCATACATAACGCCTCGCGAATGCTGGAAATCTGCTTCGGCGTTGCCAGCGGCGCGGGTTCCGGAGCCGTGGGCGGTTACTTTCTGGACCGCGCGATTCGGAATATCGCCTGGCGCGAAATCCCCCAGTCTGCGCGAACCTCGGCAACCGACATTGACTCCTCAGCAAGCTTCGAGAATACTTCGGGGTGAGTCTTTCCGCTCGATTTCGCCTGTCTGCGCGCCGGATCGATTGATGGCCATTGCTGAATCCAAGTCGTTGTCAGATTATTGCTTACAGCTCGGGCAACAGGCCGCCGCTGCCGCCTCGGCCCTGGCCCAGACCAGCCCCGCGGTCAAGCAGGCCTGGCTCCGTTTGGCCGCCCAGAAGCTGCGGGCGAATCAGGCCCGTTTGATCGCGGCCAACGAACGCGATGTGGAAGCGGCGCCGACTTACGGACTGACGCCGGCTGAGATCGACCGCCTGCGGCTGACGCCCAAGGTGCTCGAATCGATGGCCGTCGGCTTGGAACAAGTCGCGGCCCTGCCGGATCCGATCGGCGAGATCATCGAAAGCTCGATCCGCCCGAACGGCCTCGAGCTGCAAAAGGTCCGCGTTCCGCTGGGCGTGGTGCTGTTCATCTATGAATCGCGTCCAAACGTCACCTCGGACGCGGCGGCCATTTGCGTGAAGAGCGGCAACGCCGTGATTCTGCGCGGCGGCAAGGAAGCGCTCCACTCCAATCAAGCCGTCGCCGCCCTGTTGTCCGAAGCGGCCGCCGAAACCGGGCTGCCGGCGAATGCCGTGCAAATGGTTTCGACGACCGATCGCGAGGCGGTTGGCCATCTGCTGAAACTCGATCGATACATCAACCTGGCAATTCCGCGCGGCGGCGAAGGCCTGATTCGCCGCGTGGCTGCCGAAGCGCGAATGCCGGTCATCAAGCATTACACCGGCAATTGCCACGTCTATGTCGACGCCTCGGCCGATCTGGACATGGCCGAGACGATTCTGGTCAATTCCAAGTGCCATCGGCTCGGCGTCTGCAACGCCGCCGAATCATTGGTCGTTCATAGCAACGTCGCCAAGCGGTTCCTGCCGCGCGCGGCCAAGGCGCTGACCGAGCGCGGCATTGAAATCCGCGGTGACGCGCAGACTTGCCTGCTCGTTCCCGGGGCCAAGCCGGCGACCGACGACGATTATCGAACCGAATACCTGGGGCCGATCATTTCGAGCGTGGTCGTCGATTCGCTCGACGAGGCGATCGAGCACATCAACCAGTACAGTTCGCAACACACCGAAGCGATCGTCACGAACGACCTGGCGGCGGCCCGGGCTTTCGCGGCGCGGATCGACAGCTCGGCGGTGATGGTCAACGCCAGCACCCGATTTAACGATGGATTCGAATTCGGGCTGGGTGCCGAAATCGGTATCAGCACCGACAAGTTTCACGCCCGCGGACCGTGCGGGATCAACGAACTGACCAGCTACAAGTACGTGGTCTACGGCAACGGCCAGATACGCAGTTAGCGCCGGCAGGACGCCGGATTGATTGAACAACGCGACTTTTCCAGGCAAGGAAGCCAAACGATGAGCGGCGACGTTCTCAGCCAGGCCGAAGTTGAAAGTCTGCTGACGGCCATGGACGCCAGTCAGCGTCCCACTCCCCAGGCCGCCACCAAACGGACGGCGCCGACCGGCGCTCCCACGCGCCCGCGCGAAAAAGTCACGCCCTACGATTTCCGCCGCCCCGAGCGCGTGGGCAAAGAACAAATGCGCGCGTTGCAGACCCTGCACGAAGGGTTCGGTCGCAATTTCGGCGCGGCGCTGTCGGGACTGTTGCGAGCGATTGTCGACGTCAAACTGACCAGCGTCGACCAGCTAACCTACAGCGAGTTCGTCTTCAGCCTGGAAAACCCTACCTGTTTCAATCTGATCAAGGCCGAGCCGCTGGAAGGGAACCTGATCCTCGACATCAACCCCGCAGTTCTCTATCCGATCATTGATCGCTTGCTCGGCGGTGGTCGCGAGACCACGGCCCCCACGCGCCGGCCGTTGACGGAAATCGAACTGCGATTGGTGAGCAAGATCGTCGGGCTGTTCCTCGACGAGTTGCACCGCGCCTGGGAAAACGTGCTGGTCCTCGATCTAAGCGTGGCCCGCGTGGAAAGTAATCCGCAGCTCGTGCAGATCGTCCCGCCGAACGAAGTCGTGGTGCTGATCAGTTTTGAAATCACGCTCGGCGACATTCGCGGGATGACGAACCTGTGCATCCCGTACAACTCGATCGAGCGAATCGGCAACAAACTCTCGACCAATAACTGGACCTCGTACGGTCGCAAGACGTCAACGCCCGAGACGGTGGCTAACATCTCTAGCAACCTGCGCGGCTCGCTGGTCGAGATGGTGGTCGAGCTGGCCTCGACGCGGATTTCGACCAGCGAGCTGATCGGGCTGCGCGTCGGGGACATCATCGCCACCGACAAGGACGTGAAATCGCCGCTGACGGTTCACGTGCAGGGAGTGCCGAAGCTGCTGTGCAAGGCCGGCGCGTTCAAGGGCCGCGCCGCCGTGTGCATTGAACAGCATGTCGAGGGAGCGAAGAAGTAGGCGAGACTCGCCCGAGAGTGTTTCGGGACCCTCATCCGGCCTTCGGCCACCTTCTCCCGGGGGGAGAAGGGTTCGCACAAAGCCTGTGATGAGTTAAAGCACTTCGCGAATTGCTTCGCGCAGAATCTGCATCGCCGTGTTGATCTGCTCGGCGGTCACGCACAGCGCTGGACAGAATCGCAGCCCAACGCTGCCACAGCCTAGCATCAGCAGCCCGCGGCGGAATGTGGCCTGAATGATCGCGTCGCGCCGCACTCGGTCGTCACCTTGCGGGCCGACCACGTCGACGGCTTGCATCAACCCCAGCCCACGTGGCCGCACGATGCAGGAAAACTCGGCGGCCAATCCTTCCAAAGCGGCGCGCAGCTGCGCCCCTCGGACAGCCGCGGCGGTCAGGAACTCGTGCTCGATTAACTCAATCGTCTTGAGCGATGCGGCACAGCTCACCGGGTTGCCGCCAAATGTCGAGGCGTGAGCCCCCGGCGGCCAGTCCATGATTTCGGCTTTAGCGATCAAAGCTCCCAGCGGCAGTCCGCTGGCGATTCCCTTGGCCGAACTGATCATATCGGGGACGATGTTCCAGTGCTGAAAGGCAAACCAGCGGCCGGTGCGCCCCATGCCCGATTGCACCTCGTCGACCACCAGCATGATCCCGTGTTGGTCGCACACCTCGCGGAGCATCGGCAAGAACTCGGGCGAAGCAGGCCGATACCCCCCTTCCCCTTGCATCGGTTCGACAAAGATTGCCGCCACTTCCTCGGCCGGCGCCGACGTGGCCAGCAATTGATTCAACTCGGCCCGCGTGCAATCGAACGGCAAGCGATGCACACCGGCCAAAAGCGGCCCAAACCCGCGCGAATGGACCGCCTTGGACCCCGAGATCGACAGCGCGCCACATGTCCGCCCGTGAAACGCGCCGTTGAACGCGATGATCCGCTGGCGGCCCGTGTGCCACCGGGCCAGCTTGAGGGCCGCCTCGTTGGTCTCGGCGCCGCTGTTCGTGAAGAAGACGCGCCACTCGCAGCCTGCCGGCGCGAGCCCCGCCAGCCGCTCGGCCAGTTCAATTTCGGGGGCGTAGTAGAAATCGGTCCCGGACATGTGGATCAGCCGCTCGGCCTGCTGCGCAATGGCCCCGACCACCTCGGGATGGCAATGACCGGTCGAGGTCACGGCAATGCCGGCGGTGAAGTCGAGGAACCGGTTCCCGTCGACGTCTTCGATGGTGCAGCCCGAGCCGCTGGCCGCGACCAGCGGATAGTCGCGAGTGTACGAAGGGCTAAGCCGCTGCCGATCGCGAGCCACCCAGGCCTGGGCCTTGGGGCCGGGCAACTCGGTCACCAGGACCGGCGCCGAGGGATTGAATGTGAGTTGGCTGGCGCGTTTCATGCTGCTCTCCCTTCGTGAGAGTCACCCGCCGCCGGCACGGTGCGCATCCCTGCTCGGGTTGGGGACTAATGGTTCATTTCTTCTCGCTTGGCTTGCCGTTGTGCTGCTTCGCGTCGGCCACGGCGGAACTCATGCCTTGGGCCATCGTGATGCCGTGGGCGTGGTTCACCGTGAACGAAATCTTGTGCGTCACCGAGTCGACCAGGGCCGCGGCCGACGGCTGGCCGTTGCCGCTGCGCTTGACGCCGCCAAAGGGCAAGTGAACCTCGGCGCCGATGCACGGCAGGTTGACGTACCCCATGCCGTACTCGCATTCGTCGCGAAACATGCGCCAGCGGCGGTAATCTTCGGTAATCACGGCCATCGACAGCCCGTAGCGCGTGTCATTGTAAATCTTGACCGCTTCCTCGTCGGTGTCGTAAGGAATGATAGCCAGATGCGGGCCGAAGACCTCTTCGCGAATCGTGCGCAAGCCCGGCTTGTATTCCTGGCGATAGACAAACGGTTCCATGAACCAGCCGGCGTGATGCTCGGCGTCGGTCATCCGCTCGCCGTCCAACAGCACATCCGCCCCTTCCTGGTGGGCCAACTCGTTGTATTTCTCGACTTTCTTCAGCGCCGATTGGTTGATCAGCGGGCCGGCAAACGCCCCTTGCTCGAACGGATCGGCAAATCGCAATTGCTGCACGCGCGAGACGAATTCGTTCTCGAACGAGTGCAGCAAGCTCCGATGAACAATCACCCGGCCAGCCGACACGCAGCGCTGGCCCGTGGTCTTGAAGGCGCTCAGCACGGCGGCAGGCACCGCCAGATCGAGCCTCGCGTCCTGGCAGATGATGACCGCGCTTTTCGAGCCCATCTCGCAGGCGCACGTCTTGTGATCGCTCTTGGCGGCGACTTGGCGAATGTGCGCGCCGACATCGTAACTGCCGGTGAAGCAGATCACGTCGACTTCGTCGTGCTGGATGATCGCCTCGCCGACTTCTTCCCCCAGGCCATGCACCAGGTTCAGCACGCCGGCCGGGATGCCCGCCTCGTGACACAAGTGGGCCAGTCGCTGGCCGATCTCGGGCGTTTCTTCCGAAGGCTTGAACACCACGGTGTTCCCTTCGATCAGACTCGGCCCGATCATCCACAACGGGACCGCGAAGGGAAAGTTCCAAGGCGTGATTACCGCCACCACACCACGCGGCTTGCGGCGAATGTACAGGTCCTTGGCCTCGATCTCCGATTCGACGACCGAACCGGTCGGCTGGCGCGCGGTACCGATGACGTACTGGACCATGTGCAGTCCTTCGATCACCTCGGCTTTGGCCTCGTCGAAGATCTTGCCACTTTCGCGGGCCAGTACGGCGGCCAGTTCAGGCACATTGCGCTCGATCAAGTCGGCCAGCTTGGCCAGGCACTCGCCGCGCTTGATCCGGCTGGTGCGTCGCCAGCCAGGCAACGCCGCGCGGGCGGCCTCGATGGCGGCGGCGGCTTCGCTGCCCTTGCAGCGCGGATAGACGCCCAGCACCTCGTCGGCCTGGGCCGGGTTGCGATTCTCGAAGGTCGAACCATTGCCGCCGGCTTGCCAGTGGCCGCCGATCAACACACGTCCGATCCACGGAGCTTGAGTGGTTGACGCCATAGCAAAGGCTCCTCTGGCTGAAATGGCACGACGAGCGGCGGCGCGGGCAGCATGACCTGGGGCTGAACATAACCCGAGCCCGCGAAAACTGACAACGTGGCTTTACGCCGAGAATTGCGCGCGGCTCTGTTATCTGAACAGTACGCAACCGGGCCCGTGGCGGCCATTTAGCCGTGGCATCGGCGTGCAACTCATGCGCTGGCCATGACTTGGGGCGGCGGCCAACGTGGCGAAATGGCAACACCCAGCGGACAGCGGGACCGGCGTGCTATCGCGCGGCGGCGATGTCACACGTGCCGGTGGACGAGGAACCTTGCAGCCCTATAATTTTCGATTCACCGAGCGTCGGTGGTTCGTCCACAGGACGCGCCGCCCTGCAAATGACAAAGCCGCACTATGAAGGGAAGCACCGTTGCCTGAAAACGTCGTGATTATCGGGAGCGGCCCGGCCGCCTGGTCAGCCGCCATCTATGCCGCGCGTGCCGAGTTGCAACCGTTGGTCTATGAAGGGACGATCAAGCCCGACATGGTGCCGCTGGGGCAATTGGCATTCACGACCGAGGTGGAGAACTACCCCGGCTTCCCGGTGGGCAATGTTCGCGCGCTGGTCGAAACGGCTATCGCTGCGGAGCGGCAATACGTCCTGCCGCCGGCCCCCAAGGGTCACGAAAAGAATGGCCAGCCTCACTACGCGGTCCAAGGGACCGAACTGGTCGCGCTGATGAAGGAACAGGCGATCAACTTTGGCACCCGAGTGGTCGGCGACGACATCGAGCGCGTCGACTTCAGCCGGCGGCCGTTCAAGCTGTCTGCCGCGGCGGGCGAAACGGTCGAAGCCTTGTCCGTCATTATCGCCACGGGGGCCAAGGCGAACTACCTGGGCCTGCCCAGCGAAGAAGCGTACAAGAATCGGGGCGTCAGCGCCTGTGCCGTATGCGACGGCGCATTGCCGCGCTTTCGCAACAAGCCGTTGGTGGTGGTCGGCGGTGGCGACTCGGCCGTGGAAGAGGCGTCGTATCTGACGAAGTTCGCCAGCAAGGTGGTCATGGTCCACCGGCGTGATCAATTGCGTGCGTCCAAGATCATGGCCGAGCGGGCCAAGAACAACCCCAAGATCGAATTCGCCTGGAACAGCGTGCTGGAAGAAGTCTGCGGCAATGACAAGGAAGGGGTCACGTCGGTCACCCTCGGCAATGTGAACACCAAGAAGTCGAGCGATTACCCGGCCAGCGGTGTGTTCCTGGCCATCGGCCACACGCCGAATACCGAGTTCCTGGGCGGTCAGTTGGAGATGAACGACAAGCAGTACATCAAGCTCACCACCGCTCAGCGAACCTACACCAGCGTGCCGGGGGTGTTTGCCGCTGGGGACGTTGCCGACGACTACTATCGCCAGGCGATCACCAGCGCGGGCAGCGGCTGTATGGCGGCTCTGGATGCTGAACGTTTCCTGGCCGAGCATCACTAAGCAGGGCAATTGCTAGCGAAAGTCGGCAGCCGAGCCGAACAGTAGTGCTAGCAAGCGCGACTCGCTCCGCCGACTGACATTGACGCTCACTGGCCGTCGGCCGAGACTAAGCGATTGATTTCCGCTGTTTTGTCCCCTGCCGTAACAGATGACGTTCAAGGAGGAACGTGTCATGTCGCGTGCCGCTATGATCGTATTGCTCTGCTCGTGCGCCGCTCCTTCATTGGCGCAGCAACCTGCTCCGGCCAAAGAGCCGCAAGTCGCCATCAAGTTCGAGATCATCGAAGTCCCGGCCGGCACCGTGAAGGGGCTGACGCAGTACCTGCCCGCGAACACAGCCCAGTCCGAGCAGTTGGAAGGGGACACCGTGTTGAGCGCCATCGGCGTCGTCGAGAACTCGTCGCCGCTGTTCACGGAAATCGATACGTTGCGCCGCAAGCAAACAATCAAGGTGTTGGCTGCGCCGCAGGTTTTGACCCGATCGGGGCGCACCGCGGTGGTTCGGTCAGGGGGCGAAATTCCCGTGCCACAGGCGGGCCCCAACAAGAGCTTCACCTTCGAGAACAAGCCCGTCGGCCTGGAAGCCAAGGTGACCCCCGAAGTGAAGCCCGGTGGCGAGATCGCGCTGGCGGTTCACCTGGAAAACAACGAAGCTCGCTACGATGCAGGGCTGCGCGTCAACGGGATCAGCGTCCCCAAGCTGCACAAAATGGCGGTGAACGCCAATTGCGAACTGCCGCCGGGCAAAACACTTGTCCTGGCCGGCGTTTCGCGGCAAAGTATCGAGCAAGCCGAGAAGCCCAAGCTGCTGGGCAAGCTGTTGCCGCGCAAGGGGGCGAAGGACGTCGAGACGATCGTGCTGGTCCGGGCACACGTCGAACCCAATCGTTAAGCCGGGCCAGGCGTTCGCCACAAGGACGGTCCGAATGGAAAAGCTGAGCGTGCGCGAAGCGCGGCAAGCCGAAGCGGTCGACAAGCAAGTGCTCCTGCAGGGTTGGGTCCGTACGCGGCGCGACAGCAAGGCCGGTTTCAGCTTCATCGAGCTGAACGACGGAAGCTGTCTGGGCAACATCCAGGTCGTCGCCGACGGCAATCTGTCGAACTACGAATCCGAGCTTAAGCACCTGGGCGCTGGCTACAGCATCAGCGTTGAAGGGCTGGTCAAGGCGTCACCAGCCAAGGGGCAAGCCACCGAGGTCCACGCCTCGGCCGTGCGGGTGCATGGCACCGCGGACCAGGAAACCTACCCGCTGCAAAAGAAACAGCACTCGTGGGAGTTTCTGCGGACGATTGCTCATTTGCGGCCGCGCACCAACACGTTCGGCGCGATCGCCCGTGTACGCAACCAGGTTTGCCAGTCGATCCACGCATTCTTTCAGGAACAGGGCTTTCTGTACATTCACACGCCGATCATCACGGCCAGCGACTGTGAAGGGGCCGGCGAAATGTTCCGCGTCACGACGATGGACCTGGGCAAAGTGCCCAAGGCCAACGGCGCGGTCGACTACACGCACGATTTCTTCCACAAGCCGGCGTACTTGACCGTCAGCGGTCAACTACAAGGCGAAATCTTCGCCTGCGCTTTGGGCAAGATTTACACGTTTGGCCCGACGTTCCGGGCCGAGAACTCGAACACGTCGCGGCATCTGGCCGAGTTCTGGATGGTCGAGCCGGAGATGGCTTTCTTCGAGCTGACCGACAACATGGACATTGCCGAGAAGTTCCTGAAGCGAATCTTCGCCGATGTGCTCGCCCGCTGCGGCGAGGACATGCAACTGTTCAACACCCGCATCGACAACACGGTGATCGCCACGCTCGAAGGGATTGTGAACAGCCAGTTCGAGCGACTGTCATACACCGAGGCCGTTTCGCTGTTGGAGAAGTCAGGCGAGAAGTTTGAGTACCCGGTCGAATGGGGCCGCGACCTGCAGGCTGAACACGAACGCTACCTGGCCGAAAAGAAGTTTGGCCGGCCGGTGATCCTGTATGACTATCCGCGGACGATCAAACCGTTTTACATGCGCGTGAACGACGACGGCCGCACGGTCCGGGCGATGGACATCCTGGTCCCGAAGGTGGGCGAGATCATCGGCGGCAGCCAGCGCGAAGAACGGCTCGACGTGCTGGAACAGCGGATGGCCGAGCAAGGGCTCGAGGCAGCGAACTACTGGTGGTATTCCGACCTGCGGCGCTACGGCACGGTGCCCCACGCGGGCTTCGGCCTGGGACTGGAACGGGCCATTCAGTTCATCAGCGGCATGGGGAACATCCGCGACGTGATCCCCTTCCCCCGCACGCCGGGTAGTGCCGAGTTTTAACGAGTGCTCCGTCAGATTAGCCACGGAGGCACTGAGACCCGGAGATTTGCACGGAGGAAAATGCGCAGTGGGGCTGGGGCGAGTGGGGACGTCAGAGAGGAATTAAAAGAGTCGAAAGGAGGCGGAACCTTATATCGTGTTCCCGATTAGCCGCAGGGCCAAAGGCCCGCGCGCTCCGCTTCCTTTTCTCATTCCCCTCCGTGCTGCCCTCCGCGCCTCAGTGCCTCCGTGGCGAGTCTTTTACCGCAGCTGTCCCGTCATCGCTTCGCGGAACTCGTTGAACAGGTAGCTGCTGTCGTGCGGGCCGGCTGAGGCTTCGGGGTGGTACTGCACGCTGAAGGCCGGCAATTCTTTGTGCCGAATCCCTTCAATCGTGCCGTCGTTCAGATTGCGGTGGGTCACTTCGACGAACGGCGGCAGCGAATCCTCGGCCACGGCAAAGCCGTGATTCTGCGAGGTGATTTCAACCGTGCCGGTCAGCTCGTTGAACACGGGCTGGTTCGCGCCCCGGTGGCCGAACTTGAGCTTGAACGTGTGGGCCCCCAGCGCCAGGCTCAGCAGTTGATGCCCCAGGCAAATGCCAAAGATCGGCTTCTTGCCCACCAGATCGCGGATCGTATCGACGGCATAGGTCAACGGCTCGGGGTCGCCGGGGCCGTTCGACAGGAAAACGCCGTCCGGATTCTGGGCCAGCACCTGCTCGGCGGTCGAGCGGCCGGGCATAACGGTCACACGGCAACCCATGTCGGCCAGGTGGCGTGCGATGTTCCACTTCATGCCATAGTCGAGCGCCACGACGTGGAAGTGCTCGTCTCCCGGCGTCGTCGGACTCAACACGGCCAGCGGATGGAGCGGCTCTTCCCACTCGCACGATTGCTCAGGCATCACCTCGCGCACCAGATCGCGACCGACCAGGCCGGGACTCTTTCGCGCTTTGTGTACCAGGCTGGCATCGTCCAGATCCTTGGTGCTGAGAATCCCCTTCATGGCGCCACGGCTGCGAATGGTTCGCACCAGCGCCCGGGTGTCGATGCCCGAGATGCCGACGATGCCATGCCGTGCCAGGTACTCATCGAGCGCCCCTTCCGCGCGGAAGTTACTGACCCGGCGACTGAGGTTTCGCACCACAAAGCCGGCCAAGTGGGGCTTGCCGCTTTCGACGTCGTCGGGATTGATGCCGTAGTTGCCGATTTCCGGATAGGTCATCGTGACAATTTGTCCGCGATAACTCGGATCGGTGAGGATTTCCTGGTAGCCGGTCATCGAGGTATTGAAGCAGACCTCACCGTCAACTTCCCCCTGAGCGCCAAAGCCCTCGCCGGTAAAAACGCTGCCGTCTTCCAAGGCCAGTTTCGCGAGCCAGGTCATGAAGATTCCTCAGTCGCTTTGGGGTTTTTGTTCGCGTGTTTCAACGGGCGGCGAGAGCACTTCAGAGCTTTGACGCATAGCCTTCCTGTTAAGCTTTGCTGTCCACGACGGGCGGTGACGGCACGCGCGGTCGGCGCAGAGCATCAACCAGCGATAACCTAAAGTCTGTGCGCAAGGCGTTCGATAGCTGAATACGGCTGTGGGTCTCTGGATCGACTTGGTGCTCGCGCGCCACGTATATCCGGACAGCCTGTGAGGGTCCTTGTCCCGGCGAACAAGGGCCCTCTTTTTTTGCGCTGCTGAAGGTCGGATTATAGCAGCGTCGTGAGGGTCTCGCTAGCACCCAGTTGGCGCTGCGCTTAAGCCACAATGTCCAAGCACCAATGACCAATTCCGTCAGGACTTGGTCATTGCGATTTGGTCATTGGTCATTCTGCCTGCCGCATCAGGCTCGTCACGCGCTCTGCAACGCTTGACTGACGCCTGCGAACGCCCGTTGTGCTTTCAGGCAGGTTTGCCGAAAGGTTTCCGGCCGTAGCACCCCTTCCAGGCGCAGCGTCTCGGTCGGACCCTTGCGAAAGATCAGATCGCCAGCCGGGTACCACTCCTGGCCCGGGCGAACGACGACTTCGATGGCGTCGAAGTTCGACAATTCGACCCAGCGTTCTGCACGCGGCGGCAAGCCCCGTTCGACGACGACACGCTTGTTGGTCAAGCGATAGCGGCGCGTGAACCAGGGGAAAATCCGCACCAGGTAGATCGTCATGGTCAGCGGAATGGTCGCCAGGGCCAGCAAGTTGCCCACGGTCAGCACGCTGCCGACGCCGAAACGAATCTGAAACAAGCCCCCCAGGAAGCGACCAATCGCGGTCGAGGCCATGCTGGGCCAGGTAACCATCGTGGTCACTTCACCAAGGGTCGGCGGGGCAACTCCGGCAATGGCTTGCTTCATGGTGATTGCTCGGCGAGGATGTATTAACCTTGGTAGGCTGCGGCTTGCTGATCGATTGGCCCGCCCGCTGACTCCAACTCAAAGCCAAGCGGCGACCGAAGCCCAGGCGGCAGCAGCCATTTGCGGCCGCCGCTAGCAGCAGCAAGCTGAGGCCAGATACAATAAAACAGTAGCAAAGCCCAGGCGGAAACTCTAGCCCCCGAAACGCCCTGCGAATTGTTATCACCCTGAGCAGCTTTTCACTATGGATGCGCTGTCACCGACCCCAGCCCCCACGCCCGCCGAGCCCAAAGGTCCGCACTTGGGCCACAAAGTCTGGGAACACAGCAAGCCGACGCTCGAACGCGTTTGGCTCCACCTGCGGGTCTGGATGCAGTGGATGGCCACGCCCGAATTCCGCAACCGGCTGGTGACCTACCAGTCCAAGCCTTACTGCGACGAAGGCCAGTGGAAAGTTGCGCTGCCCAAACAATGCGTCGTCTGTGGCAAGGAAGAAGGGCTTCAACCCAAGGCCTACGACCGGACGATCCGGCACTTCGAGACGCCGGCGAGTTTTGTCGGGGCGAGCCTGGGTGGCTTCTTCTTGTTCTTTTTTCTGTCGATTTTCCTATGGGGGCCGTTGTTCTGGGTTGCCCTACTGTGCCTGGCCGGCAATATCGCGTTGTATTTCAAAAGTTGGCCCGAGGAGGTTGATTTGTCGACCTACGCCTGTGCCGAGCATGCCGAGTCGATGGTCTGCCCCGAGCTGATCGCCAGCGATGAAAAACTGTGCGTTGTCCTGCCGTCAGCCAAAGTGGCCGAAGCGGCGCGACTGGAAATTCGTGCGCAGCGTGCGGCGCGCCAGCCCGGCGGACCCCAGCGACAAGCCGATGCGCGCGAAACCCGCGACCCCATCCAGCGCAAACCACCGGGGTCGGTTCCGCTCGATTCAGGCACCGGCGCGTCGAGCGGCAACAGCAGCGAACAATTGCCGCGCCGCGGCGAGCTGCCGCCAATCAAGCTCGATTGACGAGTCGCCCACTTATTGAGCGGCTCGATCACTCGGCAGCGCGCGTTTTTTCGTGGACATCTTCGGTGACGGTCCATGTCGACGTGATTTCCGCGTCGTCCAGCTTGCCAACACCCCAGACGTAGTAGTGGAAGGACTGCAGCTCGTCGAGTTTCTTGCGTCCTTGGCGTGGCACGTCGACTTCCAGATCGTAGTCGAGGTGCATGGTGAAAAAATCGGCCCCGGACCAGCCAAAGTATTCCAAGCCGTGCTCGGAATGGTCGCGCTGCACCCCGCTCGACACGTCGACGGGAATCCAGCCGACGTCGACGACAAAGAACTCGGCTTTGACGTGCTGTTGGTTGTAGACTTTGCCATCCATCAGAACCTTCGCGTCAGTCGATTTGGCCCAGTGGCCGGCAATCATTCGCGCCGGCACTTTGTTGGCCCGCAGGCACGCGACAAACAGGGCGCTCATCCCGGCGCAGTCGGAAACACCCGCCTGGCAAACGTGCTGCGCCGAGCGGTCCATCTTGGTGTGATACTCGTACGTCAGCGACTTGCGCAGATGGAGAAAGACGCGACGGGCGAAGCCGATCGTGTCTTCGCCGGCGTGACGCGTGAGCCCATGCTTTACTTGCCAGTGGCGAAACTCTTCGCGCGTGAAATCGACCGTCGGCGTCGCAGCCAGCGAATGCTCAAGTTCCGAGCCCGACAGTTCGCCGGGGGCGTAATACTTCACCTCGGGCTTCCGCTGGACCAGTCGCCGGCCGCGAAGTTGGGCCGTCACGACCACCTCACCCCGGAACCGGTGTTGGCGTTCACCTGATTTGACGATGGCATCACTCTGCAGCAAATGGCGGTGCCGATCGCTGAAATCTTCGGCCGTCTTTCCCTCGGGGAGTAGTTGCGTCGTCGCGTTGTATTGCCAGGTGAACCGGGGCGCCTCGGCCGCGAAGATTGTCCAGCGCTCGACGGTCATGTGCTGGGTCGAAATTTCAAAGCTGTAAGTCCCAGTCATGTGCCGCGGCGCGGTGAGTTCCAGCGCGTAATGCGGCTCGGCAGCACAAACAGCGAGAGGCTTGGCAACAAGTGCCAGGGCCACCATTACGGCTATGCACGCAACTCGCGATGGGCAATGCGTCAGCCTGCGTTGCCGCTGAGTTTCAATCGCGATTGGTCGGCTGATACGGCTCATGCAAAAGCAAAGCGTTCGTAAAGTTTGGCGAAAGCGACTTCTCATGTCCGCGCATGATAACATCTGGCGACACACCCCTGGCATTTGCCTGGGTACAACCATGTCGCATCCATGCGATTGCTTGCGCTGGTAGGGGGCCGGCGACGACGTGCCCCAACTCGTGCAGCGCAATTTGCGCAACCAGCGACGGCCAAATCGCCAGCCAGAGTCAGATGAGATCAGGCAGTGCGTTCATATTCCCACTGACCAACTACCCATGCTGCCGGAAAGATCCGCAAACAAATCCGGTGCCACGCTTAGCGTCCAAGAAGACCGCACTCAGTACGTCGTTTGGCCAACCTTTTGGGCCACGATGCCGTAACTCATGCCGCAAGCAGTCGCGTCGCGGCGTTCGATCCAACGACACATCGCGGCGAATATCCACCGCGCGGGGTACCGCCAGTTAAACGGCGCACCGGGCCAGGCCGTGCGGCCATCCAAAGTGACATACTGCTCGACCGCAAAGCCGGCGTCGGTCAACAGCCATTCGACAATATGTGGCCAAGGGGTGAACACGTGGTGATTGTTCTCCAAGTCGGCCTGCGTAAAGCAACTGGGCCAACCCGACGCCAAGGCGAAGAAGCGGCTGCGACTCCAGCGCGGATTGGGCATGGTCAGCAGCAGGTATCCACCAGGCAGAAGAGACCTCGCCACGTTCTTGAGCCCGAGCCCTGGATTGTCCAGGTGCTCAAGCACGTCGAGCATTAGCGCCACGCCCGCCGACACCGTTTCCTCGGGACAAGCCTGATCGAGATCCCAGCGAACCACCTCGGGCGAATGGGGGACCAGATCGAAGCCATGCCAGGCGCCACCCGAGTTTTGCACCGGAGCGCGCATCATTTCGGCCCCGGCGCCAATGTCAAACACCAAGCGTGAAGGCGCGCTCGCCAACAACGCGGGCAAACGAGTTGTCGCCCAGCCATAGCGTGAATCGGAAAGATTGACGGAAAGCCGCATTGCCTGACACCGAGAAAAAACTACCGCCCCAGACAGGCCAAGACCTGACCAAGTGGCTAAGAGCGAGCGTCGCCGAGTTGGCCACGGCAACACCGTATTGAAGCCTGCCGGCCACAAGCCGCCGGGCGGGCAAATTGCCGACACTATTTCCCCTAAGCGACTATAGCACGGGAAGCCTTGATCTCAGGCGGCATCAGCGGCTCGAAAACGCCTGATTAAGGCCCCCCACGCGCGGCGGATCAAGGGTGCGCGATTCAAACTCGTCTGCCAGGCGGGCGACGCTCCACCAGCGCCAGAGAGAACCGACGCCATGACGGTCCACGCGCATAAAAAAAGCCCGTTGGAGCTGGCTCGCTCCAACGGGCTTCGTTCATGACGTGATCTGGTAGCTGTTGCCCTGCTTTCGCAGGTCAACCGACCCCAAGTGCCAACACAAGTTCATCTCCACAATCCATCGAACGACTTGCGTCGCACGATGTATCCGACAGGTCCGAAGACCTGCCAGAAGAATCCTTAGAAAGGAGGTGATCCAGCCGCAGGTTCCCCTACGGCTACCTTGTTACGACTTAGTCCCAATCGCGGAGTTCATCTTAGGCGCTTAGCTCCTTGCGGTTACAAAGGCGCTTTCGGATGCCCCCCACTTTCGTGGCTTGACGGGCGGTGTGTACAAGGCTCAGGAACACATTCACCGCGGTATGCTGACCCGCGATTACTAGCGATTCC
>JAFEBQ010000048.1:26004-28901 GCA_018242585.1 Planctomycetota bacterium | reverse complement strand
CGGGTGGATGTAGCTCTCGTAGAGGACGCCCAGCACGATGTAGACGGCAATGATCGCCGCCAGAATCAGGTACGGCTCGTTTTTGAGCGAGGCCTGAAACGCTTGCGCGGTCCCCTGGAAGTTGCCTTGAATCGTGGGGGGCAAGCCGAGGTCATGGATGGCATCCTCGATTTCGTTGACGGCGTCGCCTAGCGCGGCTCCCACCTTCAGATTGAACGAGATGGTGATCGAAGGGAACAAGCCCGAGTGATTCACCGACAGGGCCGTCGTCGCGGGCTGATACTTGCTGATCGCGCTCAGTGGCGTCTCGGCCCCGGTGTTGCCGCGCACGTAGATGTACTTGAGCGCGTCGGGCGATTGCCAGAAGTCGGGATCGACCCCCATGACCACGCGATACTGGTTCAAGGGCTTGTACATGGTCGAGACTTGCCGCTGGCCAAAGGCGTCGTACAGCGCATCGTCGATCATCTGCTGGGTGATTCCCAATTGCGACGCCATCACGCGGTCGACGACGACCAGCGCTTGCATTCCCTTGTTCTGTTGATCGCTGCTGACGGCGGTGATCGAAGGAAGCTTGCGAAAGGCGGCGGCGACCTTCGGCCCCCAATCCAGTAGTTCGCGCAAGTGATCGCCACGGAGCGTGAATTGGTATTGCGCGGCGCTGGCGCGCCCGCCAATTCGCAAGTCCTGGGTCGATTGCAGCCGAAGCTCGCCGCCCGAGAGATTGTCGGCCCGATCGGTGATGCGCTTGATCACCTGGTCGGCGCTAAGTTGGCGCTGGTCCAACGGCTTGAGCGCGATAAACATCCGAGCCGAATTGGCCGATCCGTTCTGTGCTCCGGTGAACGCGGTCACGCCTTCGACGGCCGGGTCTTCGCTAATTAGCGCCACGTATCGAGTCAGCGTGTCGCGCATCGCCTGGAACGATGTGTCCTGGTCGGCCAGCAGATTGCCGACCAGGCGGCCGGTGTCTTGCTGGGGGAAAAAGCCTTTGGGCACGATCACATATAGATAAACCGTCAGGGCCAACGTCCCCACGGTAACCACGAAGGTAAAGAACTGATGCCTGAGTACCCAGCCCAGGCTCGCCTCGTAGACACCCAGAATCCAGTTAAACACGCCTTCGCTCGCGCGATAGAGCCAGCCGTGACGCTCTTCATCGTGCGGCTTGAGCATGGTGGCGCACATCATGGCCGTGGTGGTCAGTGAAATGACCATCGACACGGCGATGGCCACCGACAGCGTGACGGCGAACTCGCGGAACAGGCGGCCGATAATCCCGCCCATCAGCAGAATCGGGATGAACACCGCCACCAGCGAAACACTGATCGAAAGGACCGTGAAGCCGATTTCTTTCGCCCCCAGCAAGGCGGCGGGCAGCGGGCGCATACCCGCTTCGAGATGGCGCATGATGTTTTCGATGACCACGATGGCGTCATCGACGACAAAGCCGGTGGCAATGGTCAGGGCCATGAGCGACAGGTTGTTCAAGCTATACCCGCACAGGTACATCACGCCGAACGTGCCGACGAGCGAGACCGGTACGGCAATGCTGGGGATAATGGTGGCCCGCACGCTGCGCAAGAACACGAACACCACCAAGATCACCAGGGCCACCGAGAGGACGAGCGTGTACTGCACGTCCTCGACCGAGGCGCGGATGGTCGTCGTCCGGTCGAGCGACACCAGCAGGCGGATGCCGGCGGGTATCTCGGCCTGCAACTGGGGCAACAGCGCGCGGACCCGATCGACTGTGTCGATGATGTTGGCATTGGGTTGCCGATAGACGATCACGCTGATCGAGGGCCGGCCATTGAAATAGCCCGCCGCGCGAACGTCTTCGACCGAATCAGTCACCGTGGCGACATCCTCCAGTCGCACCGGCGCGCCGTTTTTATAGGCGACGATCAACGGGCGGTATTCCTTGGCTTCGAGCAACTGATCGTTGGTGTTGATCGACCAGCTTTGCTTATCGTCGGCGATTTGGCCCTTGGGACGATTGGCGTTGGCCGAGCCGAGCGCCAGCCGCACCGTATCGAGTCCCAGGGCAAAGTGATTCATGATCGTGGGATTGACGTCGACTCGCACGGCCGGAGCCGCGCCGCCGCCGACCAGTACCTGGCCCACGCCGCGCACCTGGGACAGTTTTTGTTGCAAGATGGTCGCGGCGGCGTCATGCATCTTGTCCTTGCCATAGGTCTCGGAGACCAAGGCCAGGATCATCACCGGCGAGTCCGCGGGGTTGATCTTGCGGTAGGTCGGATTGTTCGGCAGACTCGCCGGCAGCCGGCCGCGCGCGGCGTTGATCGCCGCCTGCACGTCGCGAGCCGCCGCGTCGATGTTCCGGTTCAGGTCAAATTGCAGCGTGATGCTCGTCGTCCCCAGATAGCTGGTCGACGTCATTTCGGTGATGCCGGCGATGCGGCCAAAGCTTCGTTCCAGCGGCGTGGCGACGGCCGAGGCCATCGTCTCGGGGCTGGCGCCGGGGAGCGCGGCCGAAACTTGAATGGTGGGGAAGTCAACTTGCGGCAGCGGCGCGACCGGCAGGAAGAAGTAGCCGAGCGCTCCGGCCAGCATGATCGCCGCCGTCAGCAGGGTGGTTCCGACCGGTCGATGAATGAACGGAGTCGACAGGCTCATGTCGCCTCCACGAGCGCTTCATCGCCGATTCTTTCATCGCCGTTTCCGATCCGCTTGGAAGTGAAGCCCAGCCAGCGGGCCAGCGAATCGAACGCCAGGTAAATCACCGGCGTCGTGTACAGCGTGAGGATCTGGCTGAAGATCAAGCCACCGATGATCGTAATACCCAGCGGCCTGCGCAACTCGGACCCGACGCCGGTCCCCATGGCCAGCGGCACCGCCCCCAACAGCGCGGCCATCGTCGTCATCATGATCGG
>JAFEBQ010000048.1:0-25947 GCA_018242585.1 Planctomycetota bacterium | reverse complement strand
GCGAAGTCGATCATCATGATGGCGTTCTTCTTCACGATGCCGATCAACAGAATGATGCCAATCAGCGCGATCACGCTCAGATCGTCCCCGGTCAATAGCAACGCCCATAAGGCGCCCACGCCGGCCGAAGGCAACGTCGACAGAATGGTGATCGGGTGGACGTAGCTCTCGTAGAGCACCCCCAGCACGATGTAAACGGTGATCAGCGCGGCCAGAATCAGCAACGGTTCGTTCTTGAGCGACGCCTGAAACGCCTCGGCGGTCCCTTGGAAGCCAGCCTGAATGCTGGCCGGCATGTTCAAGTCAGCTCGCACGCGATGAATCGCCTCGACCGCGTCGCCCAGCGACACGTGCGGGGCCAGATTGAACGAGATGGTCACCACGGGGAATTGTCCCTGGTGATTGATCGACAGCGGCGTCTTCTTGTGTTCGACGTGGGCAAAGGCGCCGAGCGGCACTTTGCCTCCACTGAGCGTGCGAATGTATATCTCGGTCAGGTCCTTGGGCTCGTCGCGGAAATCGCGCTTCACTTCCAGCACGACGCGGTACTGATTCATCTGAGTGAACATGATCAGCACTTGCCGCTGGCCAAAGGCGTCGTACAACGCGTCGTCGACCATCTGCGGCGTAATGCCCAAGCGCGACGCCGTGTCCCGATCGATCACCACCCGCGTTTGCTGACCGTCGTTCAGTTGATCGCTGGCCACATCACGCAGCTCGGGCAAGGCTTGCAGCCGGGCCAGGAAGCGCGGCGCCCAGTCTCTCAGCTCCTCGGCGTCGGGGTCTTCCAGACTGTACTGGTACTGCGTGCGGCTCACGCGCGTCTCGACCGTCAGATCCTGCACCGGTTGCATGAACAAGGTGATTCCTTGGATTGATTCCAAGTGCTTGTTCAGTCGGCGAATGATCTCGGTCGCCGATATCTTCCGCTCCTCGAGCGGCTTCAGGTTGATTTGAATCCGTCCGGTGTTCAGCGTGCTGTTCACGCCGTCGATGCCGATGAACGACGATAGGCCGTCAACCGCCGGATCCTCGAGGATGGCGCGGTTCAGCTCCTGTTGCTTGACCAGCATGGCGTCAAAGGAGATGCTTTGCGGCCCTTCCGAGATTCCCATGATCACGCCGGTGTCCTGCACCGGAAAGAACCCTTTGGGAACGATGATGTACAGGTACACCGTGCCGGCCAACGTCGCGATCGCCACCAGCAACGTGATGAACCGGTGGCGCAGCACAACGGTCAGCGTCTCGCCGTACCAGGCAATCGTGGCGTCGAACGCCCGCTCCGAGACACGATAGAACCAGCTTTGCCGTTCACCGGTGTGCTGCTTCAATAGTTTGGCGCACATCATCGGCGTGAGCGTCAGCGAGACCACCGCCGAGACCAGAATCGTCACGCTGAGCGTGACGGCAAACTCACGAAACAGCCGGCCGACGATGTCCCCCATGAACAGCAAGGGAATCAACACGGCAATCAGCGACACGCTGAGCGAGACGATTGTAAAGCCGATCTGCGCCGAGCCCTTCAGCGCCGCCTCGAGCGGGGTTTCCCCTTCTTCGATGTAGCGCATGATGTTTTCGATCATCACGATCGCGTCGTCGACGACGAATCCGGTCGAGATCGTCAGCGCCATCAAACTCAGGTTGTTCAAGCTGTAGTCCAGCAGGTACATCACGCCGAACGTGCCGATCAGTGACAGCGGCACGGCCACGCTGGGAATGATGGTGGCCGGGATGTTGCGCAGGAACAGAAAGATGACCATCACCACCAGCGCCACGGTCAGTTGCAGTTCCCACTGCACGTCATGGACGCTGGCCCGAATGGTGACGGTTCGGTCGGTCAGAATCGAAACTTGGACCGTGGCCGGCAGCGATTCGCGCATCTGCGGCAGCAGCGCCTTGATCGAGTCGACCACCTCGATGATGTTCGCCCCCGGCTGGCGTTGAATATTGACGATGATGGCCGGCGTGTCGTTCATCCAGGCCGCCTGTCGGATATTCTCGGCCCCATCGACCACGGTGGCCACGTCCGAAAGATAAACCGGCGCGCCGTTGCGATAGGCGATGATCAGCTTGCGATATTGCTCGCTCGTCAACAGTTGATCGTTCGCGCCGATCGTAAACGCCTGGCTGCTGCCGTCGAAGCTCCCCTTGGCTTGGTTGACGCTGGCCTGGGTCAGCGCCAGCCGCAGGTCTTCCATGTTCAGCCCCAGGGCCGACAGCGCCGTCGGGTTGGCCTGGACGCGAATGGCCGGCTTCTGTCCGCCGCTGATGCTGACCAGACCCACGCCCGACAGTTGCGAAATCTTCTGCACCAGCCGCGTGTCGGCCAGGTCTTGCACCTTGGAGAGCGGCAACGTCTTGGACGACAGGGCCAGCGTTAGGATCGGCGCGTCGGCCGGGTTGCTCTTGCTGTAGATCGGCGGGTTGGGCAAGTCCTTGGGGAGATAGTTCGACGCGGCGTTGATCGCCGCCTGGACCTGTTGCTCGGCGATGTCGATGTTCAGTTCAAGAATGAAGCGGAGCGTGATTACCGAGCTGCCGTCCGAGCTGATCGACGTCATTTGGGCCAGGCCCGGCACCTGGCCGAATTGGCGTTCAAGCGGCGCGGTGACCGACGACGTCATCACCTCGGGATTGGCGCCCGGGTAGAACGTGATCACCTGGATGGTCGGATAGTCGACCTGGGGCAACGCCGCTACCGGCAGTTGAAAGTAGGCCACGCCGCCGACCAGCAGAATCGCCACCATCAACAACACGGTGGCCACGGGGCGCAAGATGAACGGTCGGGAGGGACTCATTTAGTTCCCTCGCTTCGCAGCGCTGCCGGCTGGTTCCTGTGCAGGCTTCAATTCTGGAGCGGGCTTTGATTCCGTCGTCCCCTTTTCGCCCGTCGGTTGTGCCGGCGCGGCTTGCTTCCCAGGAACTGCGCCATGCTTGCCCGTCCCCTGCCCGCGCCGCGAGACCTTGGAACCAGGCAGCAGCTTATCGACGCCGTCGGTCACCACGACCTCGCCCGGGGCGATACCCGCTTCGATAATCGTCTGGTCACCTTCGGTCGAACCGGGGGTCAGACTACGCAACTCGACCGTGTCGTCTTCTTTCACCACATACGTGAACCAGGAGTCGGGGCCGCGCTGGACCGCGGCCGAAGGGACGACCGTGGCATCGTGCCGCGTGTCGATCAGCAGCCGGGCGTTGACAAACTGATTGGGGAACAGCAGGTTGTCCTCGTTCGAGAACTTGGCCTTCAGTCGCACGGTGCCGGTCGTCGGGTCAACCTGATTGTCCAAGGCCAACAACGCGCCGACCGACAACTTGTTGCGGAAGTCTCGGTCCCAGGCTTCGACCGTCAGCGTCTCGCCGGCATTGACCTTGCGCTGGACCCGGGCAATTTCATCCTGGGGAATCGTGAACAAGAGCGCGATCGGTTGCAGTTGGGTAATCACGGCCAGGCCGTTCACGTCGGTGGCGTGAACGATGTTGCCCGGGTCGACCAGTCGCAGGCCGATCCGGCCGTTGATCGGCGAGCGAATGGTGCAGTAGGTGATCTGCAACTCGGCGCTGTCGATGATCCCTTGATCGGTCTGGATCGCCCCCTCGCTTTGCTTGACCAGCGCGCGTTGGGCGTCGACCTGTTGTTGAGTGACCGAATTTGACGAGACCAGCGACGTGTACCGATCCAAGTCGAGCATCGCCAGCCGCAACGCCGCCTGATCCTTGACCAGTTGTCCCTTGGCTTGTTCCAGTTGCACCTTGAACGGCCGCGGGTCGATCTCGGCCAGCACGTCGTTCTGGCCGACGATCTGACCTTCCTCGAAGCCGACTTTCAGCAACTCGCCGTCGACTCGGCTACGAAGCGTGACGGTATAGAACGCCGTCACCGAGCCCAGGCCGTTCAGGTACAGGTTCACGTTGGCCGTGCGCGCGGTCGCGGTCACCACCGGCACCAGGCGCGCCTTGGGGGCGGCGACCGGCGGCCGCGAACCGGCCAAGGTCTTGGCATGTTCCGTGACCCAGGCCTTGGTTTGCTCCCAGGTGACGCCCCGGTAGTACAGATATCCCGCTCCCAGCCCGATCATGGCCAGGATTACCAGCCAGCCCACCCAACTGTGTTTCGGCTCGCGCCGCGTGACCAGATCGGGCGGCCGCGAAGCCGGCAAGTGCGTTGGCGGTTGTTCCGGTGTGGCGGGGGTGGGCGTCATCCCTGGGCCAGGCGTACCGGGGCCAGGTTGAGACGGCGGCGTTGGTTGGTGCGCTTGCACGCCCGTGAGTTTGGAAATCATATTCCGGGCCAATGGCGATGCGTTGGGCGACCGGCGGGATGCCAGCCGGTTTTCATTGTTGCTAAGGTGGGAGGCGTCGCGCCGTTCTGCACGAGAGGGACGCTCATAGGTGGGGCAAACCGGTAATCTTGTCGGGGATGCGTGCCGACGGATTACGAATGCTTCAGTCTACTCGGGATGGGGGAAATCCGCACCCAGCTTGACGGTTTTTAATCTTTGGTCTACCACGCCACGGCGGGGCTCGCCTCAACTATTTTGCTGCCCACTTCGGCTACCCCTTCTGATACGGTTCTTGCCGCAGCCGTGACCGGAGCGTTGCCAACATCTAACCAGCAAGGGAAGCGGCTCCGCCAAGTTGTCGCAGTTCAACGACTTGAGGAAATTCGCTGGTTGTGCGAATTGCGACGATAGCCGATCGCTCATCTCGGGCTCGTCGAATCTTGACGAAACAGCTCGGGCAGCGTGATCCGCAGATACTCGCGCCAGACTTGCCAGGTGTGCCCCCCTGCCGAGCGATGCAGCGTGTGGCGAACGCCCGAGCTGGTGAGCTTGCTGTCAGCTTGCTCGACGTTGGCAAAGGCGCGATCGTCGCTGCCGCAACCAATCCAGAACCAGCGCAGCTGTTGGTTGTACTTGTCCGGCGCGGCCAGTACCTGGTCGAGTGTTTCATTCTTGCCGTCGCGCAAGATGCCCGAACTGTACACGCCGACGTACGCGAAACGGTCGGCGTTGCGCAACCCGACAAAGAACGACTGGCTTCCTCCCATCGACAAGCCCATGATCGCGCGGCTGCCTGCGTCGGTCTTGGCCCGGTAGCGCGATTCAACCAATGGGATGACATCTCCCAGCAGATCGCGCTCGAACACTTCGGCCACCGTTGAGGGGCCTTTGACGTTGGCATTGCTAATGTGCCCGTGCGGCATCACGATCAGCATCGGTTCGATCTTGCCGGCGGCGAGCAAGTTGTCGGCGATCCAATGGGCCTTGCCGTACGCGGTCCAGCCGGTCTCGTCATCACCAGCGCCGTGCAATAAGTAGAGCACGGGATACTTCTTCGTGGTGTCCACTTCGTAGCCCGGCGGTGCATAGACCACCAAGCCGCGCTCGGCGCCATTGACCTTGGACGTATAAGTGTGGACCGTCAGCGTGCCATGCGGGACCGCTTGCAACTCGTACGAGGCCGGTGGGTTGGCCGGGACCAGCACATAGTTCGTCAAGCTCCGCCCGGTCTTCACCTGCGAATTTTTGGGATCGACGATCGGCGCGCCATCGACCCGCAGCGTGTAAGAGTAAATGTTGGGGGCGAGCGGAATCGTCACGCGCCAGACCCCCTTGTCGTCGCGCACCAGCAGTTCGGGCTTGTTCTGTGCCCATTCCCCCGAGACGGTCACTTGCTTGGCTTGCGGCGCCGCGAGTTCGAACGTGACATTCCCGCCTTGCACGTTCACGTCCCAGGCCGCGGCGGCCAGCGACCAGACCAAACCCAAGACGATGCTGCGAGTCATAACGAACCCTTTCGCGTGCGAGCGGCGTAAGCGACGACACCTGGCGACGTTGCCCGCCAGTCTACGACACGCCGCGGGCGGTTGAAAGCAAACGGCATAGGGTTACGATTGAGGCGGCTTTTGAAACCTGTTCGCCGTGTCGGCGGTATCAGACAATGTCCCTCGGTCGAGTCAATGCGTGGATGCTCCTGTTGGGGCCGGCTTTGTTGCTGGCCGCCAGTGGTTTGTCCCTTGCGCTGGCCGTGAACCCGGGGGACGCGCTGACGCGCAATTCAATTCGGCTGTCGCTGGCCTGGTACCTGGCCGCGCTGTTGGCCATGCTCTTTTGTCGCGCGGAGGATTGGTCAGCCGAGACGCCGCGTGGTGCGTTGGCCCGCTGGTGCTGGACCTGGGCCGTGGTCTGCTTCATTGTCCACCTGGGGCTGGCGTTTCACTTTGTCCACGGCTGGTCGCACAGTCGGGCGTTTGAAAAGACGTTGCGCGTGGCGGGCGTGGGGGAAGGGGTTTATGTTTCGTATCTGTTCACGGTGCTCTGGCTCGTCGACTTGCTCTGCTGGTGGCTCGCCCCACGGCGCTATGCCGCGCGCAGCGTTTGGATCGATCGGACCTTGCACGCTTTCATGCTGTTCATCGTTTTCAATGGTTCGGTTGTCTATGAAGCGGGGCCGATTCGATGGGTAGCACTCGTCAGCTTTGGCGTACTCGCGGCTTGCTATTACTCGGCGCGTTGGCGGCCACGGTGGTCGGCGCGTTCGTCGTGGGAGGTATGATGGCCACCACTCTGAAAATCGGCGACCCGGCGCCCAACTTCACCGCCGAAGCGCACGACGGTACCAAGGTTTCGCTGGCCGCGTTGCGCGGCCGGCCGGTCGTGGTCTATTTCTATCCCAAGGACAACACCTCGGTCTGCACGGCCCAGGCCTGTGCCTTCCGCGATTCGTACGAAGACTTCGTCAAAGCCGGCGCAACGGTCATCGGCATCAGCTCCGACTCGCTAGAAAGCCATCGCCAGTTCGCCGCCGAACGGAAGTTGCCCTTCCTGCTGGTCAGCGACGCCGACGGCTCGCTACGCCGGGCGTTCGCCGTGCCCAAGACGCTGGGCATCATTCCGGGGCGTGTCACCTACGTGATCGACGGGCAAGGAATCGTGCGGCACGTCTTCAACGCGCAATTCTCGGCCGACCGGCACATTGCCGAAGCCCTGCGCGTGGTGCAAAGCCTGGCCGCGCACTGAAGTGAGACAGAACTCGCCGCGTTAATGAGTCCTGACCCCTTTGAACTGCCTGACCCCTTTGAACTGCCCTGCCCTGAAATGAACGATCTTGATCAAACGCCACCATCTGAAGCTTTGGAGTGGCTTGAAAAGTACAAGAACAGCATCCGGGGGATGAAATTCAATCCCACTAATCGGCACGCCTTTGACAAACGGCCTGACAAAGTCGTTTATCGAGACATCAAACGTATCAGGTTGCCATCGGGCTATATTCGGATTGCGCCGCTTTCATGGGAACGATCCCTGCCATCCTTGCCGTGGTCATACGGCGAGCTCCTGGGAATGCTGAAGAAGATGCCGCCTAGCGCAAGGATCTTCCTCGATACTGGCTTCATCACTAGCCACGACATTCCAGAAGCCGTCTGGCAAGAAATGGCCAGGAAACACGTCTGCATTACCGAAGGCGTTTGGAACGAACTTCGTGATTACGTGGATACCACCCGTAATGTTGCTTTTCGGCAACTGCTGGCTGATGTCAAGCATGGTGAAGGACAAGGCATTGGCCACAGCAATGTTTCGTTCACCAGCTTTGCAGACTGGAACGATCACCTTCGATACGCTGCGAACTACTACAAGTGCCTGTTGTGGTTCAGAAGGAATGTTGCGTTTGTCGAAGCAGCGAAGTTCAAGGCACGTAACGGACGTGACCCAACTGAGGAAGAGCTACAGCGTAGATTCGCACCATTGGGCGACCGAGCATGGCGAATGGCCATTAAGGGATTCCGAGATCCCGTAAAGGCAAGGAAAACCACGGATGACGAATTGATCGTCAGCGCAGTGTTTCATTGCATTCTGTACGGTCAGCCCACCTACCTGTTCACTCGTGACAACGATGTCTTTGAAAACTTCCGGAAGATGATCTTTTTGGTTGATACGCATTATCGAGCTATGCTTGTCGCTGCTCATTATTCGCTTCACGCCGCAGACTATGACACGTGGCCGATTGAGCCGACCGGGATGTTCAGTTACGCCATGCGTGGTGATCAGAACCTGAACATTGATCTTCCCCGATTCATCTTCAATGACGTTGTGGACAGGGAACGACTCTTTGCAGTTCAATGCGCATGTTCTTTGGTATCCACTAGCCAAACCCCGCTAATGCTATCGGGGCAATCGTTCGGGATAGTCAAAGAACTGGGCGAAATACTTCGCATGAAAGGCGCGACTTCTGGCAGGAACACGGACTTGTTCGGGGGGCGGAATTTTCATCTGGAAGTGCCAAGCCAGAAACGCCAAGCAAAAGGCATAATGAGTGGGCTACTGGAAGACGCTCCGTTCGGAATCCTGGGCATGGATATACCGACGCTAGATTGCGAGTTTGCCTTACTTACGAACGAAGGCGTTACGCAGGTGATCTACAAAGAAGTGTAAAAGAAGCAATTCAAAGGGGTCAGAGCAATTCAAAGGGGTCAGGACTCATTATTGGTTATTAAGGCGGACTCGCGGCCGACCACGGGGACGAAGGGTCGAGTCCAGCTTCAAACGGCGGGCCGTCGTTTCCACCCAGGCTGCTTCGCCGTACGGAGTGCCTCGCTGTGCCGCATGCCGCAGGCGTTCCAATTCCGACCTGGCCAGCGGCTTGTTGACGTTTGCCATCCACTGGGCGGAACGCGGAATCGGCCAGGCCGATAGAAGCTGCGGCGCTGGTTCGACCCGTTGCCGCCACCGCCAGAGCGAACCCCACCGCCACTGTTCGGCGCGACGGGCCAACTGGGCGCGGACGGCATTGCGCTCGACGTAACGGCAGACGGCAAGGAAGTGGGCATCGTCCTGGATCGGAAAGCTCTTGAAACGCCCCTGGTACAAATGGCCCTGCCCCGCGGTATGATAATGGGCATGATGGCGCATGGTGTGCGTGGCAGTGATCCAGCGCATGAAGCGGCTCATCTCGCCGTTGCGCCCGGCACGAAGCACCAGGTGCCAATGGTTAGGCATCAGTTGGTAGGCGTACAGTTCGACCGCGTAGCGTTGGAGGCCAGCCGCCAGGACTCGTTCGAAGGCGTCGTAATCGGCATCCTTGCGAAAGATGCGCCGCCGCCCATTAGCGCGATTAAGCGCGTGGTAAAGTCCGCCAGCTTCGTCGGCACGGTGTGGTCTCGGCATGGCGCGCAGCTTACCACGTGCCATACCCTGCTTCAATGAGTCCTGACCCCTTTTATGGTGTCCCCTTTTGTGGTGGGCAAGATGAAAACATTTCGCATCGCGATCTACCCCGGCGACGGGATTGGCGTGGAAGTGACGGCCGAGGCCGTGCGCGTGCTCGAGGCGCTCGAGCGGCAAGCGGGGACGTTCCGCTTGGAGAAAACCTCGCTCCCCTGGGGCGTCGAGTTCTACAAGCAGACGGGCGCGGTCGTGCCCGAGAACTTCTTGGAAGTGCTGCGGCCCTTCGACGCAATTCTGCTTGGCGCGGTCGGCTGGCCGACGCTGTTACCCGATCACTTCACGCTCGCTCCTTTGGTGCGAATCAGGCAAGCGTTCGATCAATATGCGTGCGTCCGACCGGCCAAGTTGTACCCGGGTGTGCGCGGCCCGTTGGCGGGGCGCGGCCCCGACGACATCGACCTGGTCGTGATTCGCGAGAACTCCGAGGGGGAATATGTCGACATCGGCGGCCGGTTCAAAGTTGGCCAGCCCGACGAGTGCGCCATGCAGACGGCCATTCACACCCGGCACGGCGTCGAGCGGATTCTGCGGTTTGGCTTCGACCTGGCCCGACGCCGGCGCAAGCACCTGACGATGATCACCAAGAGCAACGCCCAGCGCTACTCGTACGTGATGTGGGACGAAATCCTGGAAGAGCTGCGCGGGCAATATCCCGATGTCGCGGCCGACAGGCAACACTGCGACGCGGCGGCGATGAACTTTGTCCGCTGCCCCCAGACGTTCGATGTGGTGGTGGCGTCGAATCTGTTCGGCGATCTGCTGACCGATCTTGGCGGCGTGATCTCGGGAGGATTGGGACTGGCGCCGAGCACCAACACCAATCCCGAGCGCAAGTTCCCGTCGATGTTCGAGCCCGTCCACGGTTCGGCCCCCGACATCGCCGGACGCGGGCTGGCCAATCCGGTGGCGGCGATTCTGAGCGCGGCGATGATGCTCGATTGGCTCGAACTGTTCGAGGCCGCGGCCGTGGTACGCCGCGCGGTCGAGCGCACCTTGGCCGCCGGTCACGGCACGCCCGACTTGGGCGGGAAACTGACCACGGCGCAAATGGGCGATCGCGTCATTGAAGCGCTGCGCAACTGAAATCACGTATGGCGTAGGATACGAGGGTGGCACCGATTGCTCCGCAATCGGTGTTGCGCAGCAACAAGAAACTTGATGAGCACGTGTTGTCCAGTGGAAGGTCACCACGTGCGCGGGCCGGCGCTCGATGTTTCCTGCGGCCTGCGGCCGCCCAGGTGCAGGCACCTGGGCCACCCATGAGTTGCGTCAGCGCCGATTGCGGCCGCTTTGCACCTTTCACCGCAACATAGTGTTGCGGCGATTTTCCGTGCTGGCCCGGTATTGCCGGGCGCTGTTTCCGATTACGATACACCCTCCTCGCGGAGTGTACCTACCTGACTCAAGCTTGCTCGGAGTTCGCCATGCAGCGCACGATTCGACTTCTGGCCGTCGCACTCTTGTTGTTCGTCGGTAACTTCGTGGCGCGGTCGGCGTCGGCCGAGCCGGCGCTGCGCTCGGGCGATCGGCTGGCGATTGCTGGCGACTCGATCACCGAGCAAAAGCTGTACAGCAAGTACATCGAAGCCTACGTGCTGGCCTGCTCGGGTTTGAAGAACCTGAAGGTGTTGCAGTTCGGCTGGGGTGGCGAAACGGCGCTCGGCTTCACGCCGCGCGTCGAGCCGGACCTGGGGCTGTTCAAGCCGACGGTGGTGACGTTGTGCTATGGGATGAATGACGGCGGCTATCGGCCGTATGACGACGGTGTCGGCGCGAACTACGAAAAGAACATGCGGAACGTGCTGGCCAAGCTTCAGGGCTTAATCGTGCGGACCATCGTGGTCGGCTCGCCCGGCGCGGTCGACGACCACTTCTTCCGCCCGGGGCAAATGCTGGGCGATCGTCCGGCCCACGTGGCCTATAACGAAAACCTGGGGCGGCTGCGCGACATCGATCGTCGCCTGGCCCAGGAGAACAAGCTGCTGTTCGCCGACGTGCATCAACCGATGATTGACACGATGCGCCGCGCCCAGGCCGCGCTGGGTGAGAAGTACCCGGTCTGTGGTCCCGACGGGTTTCATCCTGGCCCGAACGGGCAGTTGATTATGGCTTACGCCTTTTTGAAGGGGCTGGGCTTCGATGGCGAGATCGGCACGATCACCGTCGACATGCGCGGCTCGGCCGCCGCTTCGCCAGGGCACACGGTGTTGAACTATGCCGCGGGCGCGGTCGAGTTGGAGAGCGTTCGCTGGCCATTCTGCTTTGATGGTAGCCCGAAGGCCTGGGATGGCACGCGGAGCATTCTGCCCTTCCTACCGTTCAACCAGGATTTGAATCGACTGACGCTGAAGGTCACGAACCTGGACGCTCCCAAGGCGCAGGTCAAATGGGGCAAGGAGACCAAGGAGTTCACTCGCGAGCAGTTGGCCGAAGGGGTAAACCTGGCGGCCGAGTTCGATGTCACGCCATTCGATGCGTCATTCAAGAAGCTGATCGACACCATCGGCGGCAAGCAATCGTTCGAGACGTACCTGATCAAGAACCTGTCGTTGACGTCCCGGACGATGGTCGGCGAACTGAAGAGCGACGCGGCCGCCCAATCGGCGATGCAGACGCTGATGGCTCGCGGTGTGGCGCGGCAGCAGGAGTTGGACGAGCAGGTCCACGCGGCGCTCGGCCCCGTGAAGCACTCGCTGACGATTACCGCGGTGAAGTAATTGCTTTTTTACGGCGCGAATTTGCCGGCTTGCACCGTGTCGACCCAGATGATCGCCGCGACGATGGCCAAGGCGTTGAGCAGTGGTAGCGCAACGGTGATCGCGCACGCCAGCTTGTACATCCGCTGCGAGTAGAGAATCCACGAGCCGACCAGCGTCGCGCCACAGACGATCGGAAACGCGCACACCGACGCGAACAGGGCGATGGTGCCCGGCGCGTTTTCCGAGCCGGGGGCGTCGAACATCATCACACCGAACGCGGCCACGAACGTGCCGCCGAACGCCGCGATGCCCAGCAGAATACTGGTGACGATCAACCAGATGAACGCTCATGGCTCGTTCCTCTCTTCGTAATCAATAAGAGCCGAAGCCTATCGTGGGCCGGCCTCGCGCGACAAGGGGGTGGCGTAGCGCAAGAAAAACCCAGGGGCTGAGTCCCCTGGGCTTGTGGTGCATCGTGTTGATGGCAACCTGGCGTCGAGCGTTGCGCGACGCCAATTATGGCTTCAGCATTCGGGCGCGGTTCACCAGCTCGACGAACGCGGCTCGGTGTCCGCCCACGTCTTTGCCCACGCCTTCTTGGGCCAACTCGGCCACGGCGGCCAAATTGAGCGCCCCGCGGAACGCCGAGTCGCGTAGCACCAGCCCAAAGCCCGCCACGGCCGCGGCGAACTTGAACTCGCTGGACGCCTTGGCGTAGGGCTGGGTCGTGTCGGCCACCGGCTGCTCGATCAGTTGGCTGGTCTGGCCGTCGGGCTGTTTGTATCGCAGCTTCAAGGTCAGCAGCTCCGCCTGCTCGGCGGCCGGCGTGGTGTTCACCGAGCGTTGATACTTCAGCGGATCGACCGCCGGCGCGGCCACCGGCTCGCCCACCGTCAGAATCTCGTACAGCGCCGTGACCGAGTGCCCGGCCCCGATGTCGCCGGCGTCCTTCTTGTCGTTGTTGAAATCCTCCTTGGCCAAAATTCGGTTCTCGTACCCGACCAGCCGGTACGCCGCCACGAGCCGCGGATTAAACTCGATCTGAATCTTCACGTCCTTGGCAATGGTGTACAACGTGCCGGCCATCTGCTCGACGAGCACCTTGCGCGCTTCGCGATCGTTGTCGATGTAGGCGTAGTTGCCGTTCCCTTTATCGGCCAGCTTTTCGAGCGTGGCGTCCTTGAAGTTCCCCATGCCAAAGCCCAGCGCGCTAAGGAACACGCCACTCTTGGCCTCGTCCTCGATCAGCCGGATCAACTCGTCCTGGTTGGTGATGCCGACGTTGAAGTCGCCATCGGTGCAGAGGATGACTCGGTTGGTCCCCTCGCGGAGGAAATTCTGCCGGGCCACCTGGTAGGCTTGTTGAATGCCGCTGGCGCCGTTGGTGCTGCCGCCCGCTTCGAGGCGGTCGATCGTTCCCAGGATCGAGTCGTGCTGATCCCCCGGCGTTGACGGCAAGGCCAGGCCCGAGTTGCCGGCATAGACGACCATCGCCACGCGATCCTTCGCCGACAATTGCGTGACCAGCAGCTTCATCGCCCGCTTGACCAGCGGCAGCTTGTTGGCGTCCTGCATCGAGCCGCTCACGTCCAACAGAAAGACCAGATTCGACGCCGGCCGTTCCGAGGCCGGAATCTCGCGCCCCTGCAGGCCAATTCGCAGCAGCCGGGCCTTGGCGTTCCACGGGCATTCGGCGATTTCCGTGTTCACCGAGAACGGGCGGCCGGCCTCGGGCTGGGGATAGTCATAGCGGAAGTAGTTGACCAGTTCTTCGATCCGCACCGCGCCGCGCGGCGGCAGTTGCCCCTGATCGAGGAAGCGGCGGACGAGGGCAAAGCTGGCCGTGTCAACGTCAATCGAGAACGTCGACAGCGGATGATCGTTCACGCGCTGATACTGGTTCTCGACGATGTGGTCGTAGGCTTCGGTGTTGCCGAGTTGCTCTTGTTCGCGCCAGCCCCACCTGCGCTCGGCTTCTTCCTTTTGGCGGATGGCGGGTTCTTCGCGTTTGCGGCTGCTGTCGGCAAACTGCACGGCGGGAAGTTGCTCGGCCGGCACCGGATTGGCCACGACCTGGGCAATCACAGGGACCGGACCAGCGCCGGGCGCAGGTGCGGCGTGTGGCATGGGAGCGGCCGGGAGAACTTGCTTGGCCTTTTCGGCAAGGAGGCGGACTTGCTTCAGCTCGAGGTCTTGCAGGCCCAACTTATCGACGACGGCTTTTTCGTCTTCCTGAATGATCAGCCGAGGAGTGGTAGTCTGCCGCGTGCCGTCGACGGCATATCGTGAGTAATTATCCGTCGTGCTGTTGGTCGGTGCGGTAGGTGCCGAGGTACGCCCCAGTGCGTCGTAGGCTCGTGCCGTGGGCGTGCTCGACGACGGAACGATGTTCGCGTGATTCGCAGTCATCGCAGGCCCGGAAACTGTCCCCGCGAAGGTGGTCTGGACGCGAGAATCGGAGGCGTTCCCGTTCAGAACGAGGCCGCCGTTTTGAACCGACACGGAGTTTGGTTGGCCGCCCGTGGTGGGAGTCGTCAGCGCAGGTACGCCGGAGGTCGCCGTGGTGACGCCAGCGTAAGTATTGCGACCATCACCAAAATGCAGGGTTGCCGAGCCGCCATTCAGGTCCAGAGTTGTGGGGGCGATAGCGCCGAACTGCGCGACCGGTTGCGAGCTGGTGCTTGCGCCCGCAAACTGCAACGTGCCTCCGTTGGTAATCGTCAGTCGCTCGTTGGTCAGGCTGCCGCTGCCGCCAACGGTTGTGGTTACAGGCAGGTTCACGCCTCGCGCCGTCGAGCCTTCGGCATAGGCATAGTACCCGCGCTCATTTGACACAACCGATGTGGGAATCGCTGGCAATACGAGCGTCCCCGCTCCGACCTTCGTGATGGCAGTTCCCAATCCAGGTAGAGCCGGCTGGCTCGAAGCCGGTGTCGTCGAACCGGAAAGGATCATGTTATTGAAATCTGGCCCATCATAATCCTCATCAGCGTCTCGTCCTACGATCGGTTTGTTTAAGCTCACGTGCCCGTTGGATGACGAACGCGGTTGATCGGCCATGCCGTGGACGACCGAGTCAGCGAGCTTGTCTAGCAACTCGCGATCCTGGACCGTCGGCTCGACCAGCGAGTGCGGATGGAACATGCCGCCGAACAGCACTTGCTCATTCGAACCGCCGGGAGTCAGAACCATTCGCCGCGTCGTTTCGTCGAAACGGTTGGGTATCTGCGTGAGTACCGAAGGCGGCATCGAGGTTGGCGACGAGATCGTGCCCATCATCGGAAGGTATTGCACGACGACATTCGGCCGCTGCGACGTCGTGTAGGCCACATAGATGGCGCTGCTGACGCAGATCAACACCGAAGCCGCCATCGCGGCATACAGCGAGAAGTGAGGCGCCCGCTGGCGACGTGTGGCCACGGTATCGCGAGCAACGCGAGACAGATCACCGGCATTTGGGGACGCGATACCCACAGGCGTCAGGTCAAACTGTGCGGCAATGCTGGCTCGCACGTCGGGCGATGGGGCCGGCAGTTCCGGCTCGTCGTGGGCGGCGCATAGGGCGTCGGCCACCAACATCAAGTCGCGCAACGTGGCGGCGGCCTGGGGATCGATAGCTAGTTGCGCCTCGACCGCAGCCCGCTCGTCGGGCGAAAGGTTTCCTAACACGTAATCGGTCAGGTCAGGTTGAGTGGACATATCAGAAGCTCCAAAGAGCAGAGGGGCTAGGGATTAGGGGCTAGAGGCTAGGGAAGACAAAAAGGCAAAAGACAAAGACACAAATTACTGATCGCTGGGCTGCTCGTCGCGCAGAGCGGCACAGCGCGGATCCTGGCGTATCTCGTTCAGCGCGCGCTGAGCGAGAACGCGTACGTACGACTCACCATGGCCGGTGATTTGACTGATCTCGCGATAGCGAAATCCTTCGCACCAGAGCAGGATCACCTGCCGCTGGTTGTCGGGAAGTTGATCGACGATCCGCCGCAACAGCTCCGATGTGTCGCGCTGTTCACAGAGCGCGCTGGGATCGGGCTCGCGGCTGGTGACGTTCGGCTGGTCGGCATCTTCATCCGTGCCGAAATGTGCCTGTAGAATTGTCCGCTCGGCCTGACGCAGCACATCGAGCGCGCGCCGGTAGCAGGCTGTGTAGAGCCAGGCGGCTGGCTGGCGAATCTTTTGCGGGGGCTCGGCGCACAACGCGACGAAGGCGTGTTGCACCACGTCGCGGGCCGAGTTCAGATCGCGCGTCAAGCGCTGGGCATAGCGCGTCAGTCTCGCCTCGTGCTGATCGAGCAAGGCCAGCACCCAGGCGCGATGCTCGGCCGAGCCGGGTTCGATGGCGGGTTGCGTCGTTTCGGAGCGCGCCGAGTGTTCGCCGGGCAGGTTGTCGCTGGCATCGTCGGCATTGGACGTCTCGTCTTCCAATGACGCTCCGTTTCGGGCGATACGATGTGGCGATGCGCCGTTCGACGAGTGCGCATCCTGAGCCGTTGCAGTGGGCGTGGGTGCCACGGGGGAAACCTCCCTGCGCGCCGGACAAGGCAAAACACTACATATATGACGCACGAACCGGCGTTTTGTATCACGAAATGCGTGTGCGAGGTCCGTCCTTCGGGCCTGGGGAAGTGGCTACGACCCCCGCATTCCGCTTGGCGATTCCCCACGCCCTGCGCTGCGCTTGGGTCGTGCCATCCAGGCCTTCCGAAGGTCGCCCAGCGATTTTCCCGCCATTTTCCGAGTCGGATAGCAGAGGCCGAATGCGTAGCGGAGGCTTCTCGCCAGTCTTCGCTATCTGTCTTGTTTATGTATTTTACTTAATTTACTATGGCATATTGTTCCACCTTAACCTCTTTGGGAGGAAGGGTTTCTTGGCTACTGCCCAGCAACGACCGTCGCCGCCGACCGCGCGGGCCGCTACCGGTGCGCAGTGGATCGTCACACTACTGGCCGTGGCGTTCACCGTCGGCGCTTATGGCAGCGGCTACTCGCGAGCCCTGTTGCGGTACGACCGGGTCGGTGACTTCTTCCAGGAGTGGGCCTCGGCCAGGAACTTCTTCACCGGCCAGCCGATCTACACCCCGCAACAAGAAACCGCCGAGCGCTATCTGAACTATCGCGCCGGCAGCCAGCGCGTGTTCGTCAACGTCAACGCGCATCCTCCGACCAGTGTGCTGATGACCCTGCCGTTCGGCTGGCTGGAATATCGGCGCGCGTTCTTGCTGTGGAACCTGCTTTCGTTGGCGGCGGTCGTTGCGCTGGGATGGCTCGTCAGTCGTGACGCCTGGCGCGGCGGGCGCTTTCAAGCGCTGTGGCCGGTCATGGCGCTGATGGGAAGTCCGTTGTTTCAGCATGTCTCGATGGGACAACTGACCATCTGGGTGCTGGTGCTGCTGGTGGGTGCCGATCGCGCGGCGCGCGCCGGGCGTCATCGCCAGGCCGGCGTCTGGCTGGGGACCGCGATTGCGTTGAAATGGTTCCCAGCCTTCTTGCTGTTGTACTTCCTGGCCCGGCGGCGGTGGTCCACTCTGTGGGTTGCTGGCGGCTGTTTTCTGTTGTGGAATCTCGCGGCGCTGCTGCTGTTCGGGTCGTCAACGTATCGCGACTTCTTTGGGCAATCGCTCCCCGAGGTGTTGAGCTATTGCGACTGGTGGGGGAATCAATCGCTGCTGGCGTTCTGGTTCAAGCTGTTTGCCGGTTGGAGCGGCCAGACCGCTCCGTTGTTCTACTGCCCGCCGCTGGCTTGGACGGGCGCTGTGGTATCGGTCGGGGCGGTCGCAGGTCTAGTGGCGTGGCTGGCCTGGCGCGAGCGTGACGACCCCGGCGGCGCTTCATTCGCGGCGGCCGTCGTGGCGATGACGCTGTTGTCGCCAATCTGCTGGAATCATTACCTGCTGCTGTTGATGACGCCGCTGGTGTTGCTCGACGGGCGAGTGAGCGCGCGCGGGCCCGTGCGTTGGTGCTTGAACGCCGCCTTGTTCGCCATTTGGTTCAACCCCGAGGCGCTCTGGTTCGTGTGGGTGCAAGGCCAGGCGAGCGCGGCCCAGGTATTGTTGCTGTTGTCCTGGCATTTCCATGCCTTGTGCGCGGTATTTGCCTTGACGGCGGTCGTCGCTTGGCGCGGCCAGCACGAAACGAGCACCGCACGTGCGTGGTCCATGCGCGTGGCCGATCGATGCGATCGGCTGCTGCGGCGCAAGCTTAGCTGGGTCAACGCGCTGGTCTTCGGCGTCCGGTCCCGAGCGTCACTGGCCGGCGGCGAGGCGACCCTCGCCGACAGCGAAGCGCGAGCGCGGTGGCGTCCTTGGCAATATCTTGCGCCAAATGCCGGCGCGCTGGCCGTGACGATCCTGGGGGTGGGCGTCGAATGCTGGCTGCTGAGTCGGCGCGCGGACAATGTCTTCCAATTTGGTCTCGCGTGGACGTGCCAAGTCGCGCTCTGCATCGCCTGGCTTTGGCTGGGGGGCGTGTGGTTCCTGTGGCTGGCTTCGCGCGGATTGGTTCACGTGGCGCGCGGGTGGCCGCGCCTGGCGCGGTGGATGTCTTATACCGTTGGCGCAGTCGGGGGTGTCACTCTGCTGGCGGTCTATCTGGCGAGTTGGGGGATGTACCTGCAGACGGGCAGCTTTGCCAGCCGCGAGGCCATCGAGTTCATCGTCGCCAACGCGCGCGAGTCGCTGTTGGCGAACTACCTGCTTCGCTCCGAAGTGCAATCGCTGGTGATTGCCGTCGCAGCGTTGGTTGCCATCGTGGTCGCGGGGGTGGCGCTCTGGCCGCGGTTTGTCGCGGCGCATTGGACGCCCGGGGCCGGACTGTCACGCCGCCTGGCCTTGCGCCGGTGGTGCGCCTGGTTGGCGCTGTTGGTGGTGCCATTGACGATCGGCACATTCCGACCGGCGCGGACCTCACACAGCCAACTCGTGCTGCGGCACGAAAGCCTGATCAATCAGTTGAATCCCACGCTGACGTTGATGTTCAGCGGCTTGCGCGGCGTGGTGGCCGAACCGATCGAGCCGGTGCTCGACGAGCGGGAACTGCGGCCAATTCGCGAGGTGGCAACGCTCGCGGCGCGCCCGGATCGCCCGTCGATCATCTTTGTGGCGGTCGAATCGTTGCGGCACGACGTGGTCGGCCTGGTCCACCAGGGACGCGAGGTGACGCCCCACTTGAATGCGCTGGCGCGCGGCGGGGTGCAATGGACGCGGGCCTATTCGCAGAGCACGCACTCGGACTATGCCGATGTGTGCATCGTGTCGTCGTTGTATCCCTTGCGGACGCGCCGGCACCATTATTATCGCGCCGACGACCCCTGGCCCAAGACATGCATTTACGATTGCCTGAAGCCGGCGGGCTATGCGACGGCGATCATCTCATCACAGAACGAGAACTGGGGCAAGATGTACCAGTTTCTCAACACGCCGCAGCTCGATCTGTTCTACGATGCCGAGCGGAGCCAGCAACCGACGGCGTTCGACGGCCGCGACGGCGGCTTTGCCTACGAGATCGTCCACGGCGAGCTGCGCGCCGGCAAACTCGATGACGCGCACACGGCCGACGTGGCTGCGCGCTGGATCGGCGAGCAAACCGGCGCCGGCCGGCCGTACTTTCTGAGCGTCAATTTCCAGAGCTCGCATTTTCCTTACGACGTGCCGGCCAGCGCCGTGCGGCCGTTCGCGCCGGCCGCGATCGACTTTCCGGCTTCGTTTGCCTATTACCCGCCGGACAAGGTCGACGTGGTCCGCAACGCGTACTACAACGCGCTGCACTACACCGACGCGCAATTGGGCCGCCTGGTCCAATCGCTACGTGACCAGGGACAACTGGACAACACGATCCTGGTCGTGATGGGCGAGAACGGCGAAGCATTCCACGAGAACAATTCGGTCACGCACGCCGGCTTGCCGATGGAGCCGACGTTGCGCGTGGCGTGTGTGTTGCACGCGCCGCGACTCGCCAAGCCGCGCGTCGATGACTATCCGGTCGAGTTGATCGACTTGGCGCCCAGCGTGCTAGGGCTGGCGGGCTGGCCGGCGCATCCGAACTTTCAAGGGCTCGACGTGTTCCGCCCCGATCGACCGGCGACCAGCGCGCGGACGCTTTACTTCCACGTCGAGAACCCGCTGGCCCATGCCGATGCGCTGCTGTTGGCTGGGCGGTGGAAGTTCATCCGCAATCGCGCCACGCAGCAAGAAATGTTATTTGACGTGGCGGTCGACCCCGGCGAGCAAAGCAACCTGGCGGGTCGGCCCGAGTACCGCGAGTTGACCCAGTTGCTGCACGACGCGTGGACTCGGTGGCGCGAGCGGCAACTGGCGTATTACCACTATCCAGCCTATTACCGCCGGTACTATCCGCCGTCGCCGCCGGTCGTGGACGCCTATTCGGTGCTGTCGCGGTTGCCCCAGCAACGCGTGGCCGGCGAGCAAACCCGCGGTCCCTGACGACTTTTCGGCCGGACCATCTACTTGCCCGCGCCGATCGTTTACAATTTCCCGGCAGTGGCGGACATAGTCACGCTCTTTCCGGCCGGGGTTCCATGATGAAGCTGCTCGCATTGGTCGCGTGGTTGGGGTTGCTGTTCACTTCGCAAGCCATCGCGCAAGAAAAACCAGCGCGCGGCAAGGCGACGCCCCAGGAAGTTCCCAACGCCAGCGCGATCCCGGGTTATCAGATCCGCAAGATCGAAGGCTTTAACGTCATTCTCAGCGACGAAACAGTTCGCAACGAGAATAACAGCGAGTACGAGCGCAAGCCGATCGAAGTGCTCGAACTCGAACTGAAAACCGTCACGCGGCTCCTCTCGCCCGAGGCGGTACACGTGTTGCGCGGCTTGCTGATTTGGGTCGAGTGGCGCGAGGAGGAAGATATGTCCAACGGTCGCGCCGGTGGCGCGGCGGCGGTCTACTATGGCGGTCACCAGTTGTCGATGCTCTCGAAGGGAAAGCACCCCTTGAAGGCCAAGAACATCACGATCCTGCGCATGGACAGCTTGACCAACGAGCATCAGCCCAATCGCGATTCGGGGCGCTGCGTGATCCTGCACGAAATGACCCATGCCGTGCATGATCAGTTTCTGGGCTATGACAACCCGATGGTCAAAGCTGGCTACCGTCAGGCCCTGGAGCGGAAGCTGTACGATCCCGAGATGTACGCCAGCACGAACGAGTTCGAGTATTTCGCCGAGTTGACTTGCGCGTACTTTGACCAGTGCCATTACTATCCGCGCAATCGGGCCGAGCTACAGAAGCACGATCCGGTAACGTACCAGATGATGGAATCGATCTGGGGTCGGCGCAAGGTCGAAACCGCCAAGGCCGACGGGCCGACCAGCGAGCAAATCAAGCTGCGGCTCGAAGAAGTCGACCTGGGCAAGTCGGTGACCGGCCCCAGCGTTTCGGCCGCCGAGCTGAAGGACCGGCCAGTGATGATCCTGTTGTGGAACTCGAACAGCGAATCGAGCTTGGCCTGCTTCCAGAAGTTGAATCTGTGGACGACTGAACTGGCCGATTTCGGCTTGAAGGCGCTGGCGGTCCACCTGGCCGGCCAAGGTCAAAGCAGCAGCGAAGTGAAGCAAGTCGCCGAGTCGCGCAACGTAGCCTTCCCAGTCAGCAGCGGGCAATGGACGAACCGGACGCCGGTGACCGACTTCAAGGAGTTTCCGCTCTGCTTGGTGTTTGATCAGCGCGGGCAATGCGTCTATCGCGGGTCGCCGTTCGACGTCGAGGGGCCGCTGCGCACGGCGGTGGGCAGCGCCTTGGTCGACGGGGCCGAGATCGAAACCGTGCCGGCAAAGCTGACACAGATTGTCGAGGCGCTGCGCAAAGGGACCAAGCAGCCGTCGGCGCTGCTGGTTCAATTGATGCCGCACACGCGCTCGACCGACAGCGCGACGGCCGAGGCGGCCAAGGCCTTGCTGGCCGAGATGCTAGGCGAGGGGGAACGCGCGCTCGACGACGCTGAGTCGCTGTCGACGAGCGACCCGGTGGGGGCCTATGTGCGGATCATGCGCTTGCCCACCGTGTTCAAAGGAACGACCGTCGGCACCAAGGCCACGACCATGCTGGGCAAGCTGAAGCGTGACAAGCAGGTGGCCATCGAACTGCAAGCCCAGCCCGCCTTGATGACGGTAAACAAGCTCGACGCCGAACTGAGCACCAAGCCGGGAAACTTTGACCCGACGCAAGACGCGTTTCGCAAGGCGAACGGCGCGCTGCTGCAAGAGCTGAACAACACGGCGCAATTGATGAAGCGCTCGTGGCCGAACGCGCGTTCCACCGAGCAAGCGGTTCGCACCGCCGAGCGATACGGGCTGAAGGTACCGTAGAATCTTTTCAGTCCTGGAGTCACCTCAATCCAAGTGGAGGTGGGGCGTCAACTTTTGGGCTTGGTTGAGTGCGGTGCCGATGGGCGATTAGAAGGAACTTGGGGTGCTGCGGAATGTCCTCCCTGCCATCGGAGGCAATAGGCTCACCACTGGTTGGAGGATCCGGCGATGACGTACGATCGTCTGTTCACGCCCGACGAGTTCCGCCTGGTGGCAGGCGTCGATGCGTCATGGGACATTCCCAATGTGGAACGTCTTCAGGGGCGTTACGAGTCGGTGCAACTATGCAACGGCAAATGGCGAAACGCCTCGGTCCCGCGTGGTCGATACGGCCGCCTAGTGTCTCGGCCTTATGAGACGAACTTCCTGACCACTCGATTCGTCTATGCGTCCCGAGTCCTGGCCGAGGCTTACGCCGAAACGCGGCACCGTTATCCCGACTGGCTCGCACATCGATCGATTCCGGATCGGCAAGGATTCCATCGAATCGAGTTTACTTCGCCGTCACGAGCGGATGCCGAGCGGTTCTGCTGGCAAGCTGTCCAAGAGATTGCGAGCTCGCGACGCATTGAGGTCGCTGAACAGGTCGAAATCGGCCCCGATGAACATGTCTCCGAGTTCGGCACGTCCCGTTTGCTGAGGCAAGTCCTGATTGTCGTTGACGCTCCGCAAATTGAACGGGAACTGGTGGACGAACTCCATCATCGCGTCCAGCGTGGCGAGCGGTGGATGCCGGAAACTTCCCCTCGGTCGTTTGAGTTTGCCGAGATCGAGCCACACTTGGTGCCGCTTGACGCACGCCTGCTCGCGCTCCGCAATATCCAAGAGGCACAGCTCAGACTTTCGCCACAGGATGAGGAGCTATTCACAGCCGTCGAGCACCTCGACTTGGATCGGGCTGTGGCCTTGATCGCGGCCGGCGCCAACGTGAACGCCCTACGCGATGGGGAGACACCTCTAAACTCGCTGACGGACGCATCGCGTTTGGACTTCAAACCGAGCGCGCCCAGCGAAACCGCACCGGCAGAGATTTCTCAACCTGAGCGGATTGAACTGCTGGGGCGTCTGCTGCGGCTGGGAGCCGACATCGACCTGTTTGGCCTTGACGGTATCTCGCCGCTAGCCACGGCGGTGCTCAAGCAGGAAGGTGAGGTGGTCGAGTTCCTGCTTGCTCAGGGGGCCGATCCGAATCGGAACAACTATCCCCTGGAGCATCCGGAAAGAAACTCCACGCCTCTTGACTATGCCAGTGCCGATTACGATCTGAGTGAACGGGGCAGCGAAGAAGAATGTAACCTCGCTCGAATCCGCGAAGCCTTGAAGCGTGCTGGCGCTGTTATCGAGCGGTCGGATTAACGAGGCCCCCGGCCGACCCCCTAGTTCTGCGAAGGCGAAGACAAGATCCCGAGATGCCAAGTGCCTTTTGGGGTTCTGCAGCGCGTGCAAAAACTAACTGACGCTATTGAACGCACAAGGGCAACGAGAATGCGATCAAAACCCGTTGCACTAACGGTTGCACCAGCCGGTGACTTTTCGTGTGATTTACTGACATCTCCTGTCAATTCGGGAGGCAGCGAGCGAGCACGAAACGAAGCGCGGCACGGAGACGCAGCTAGCTTGCCGGGCAACGAAAAACGCCCGCAGTCATCTTGTGACCACGGGCGTCTTGAGAAAGCGAGCGAAGGGGATCGAACCCTCGACCGTCGCGTTGGGAACGCGATGCTCTACCACTGAGCTACGCTCGCAGATGTTTTTGGCTACGCTCGCAAGTTTTTCTGGCTATGCTCCTATCGAATAGGAGAGCGATTCTCGAATCAATGTAGCGTGCGTATCTACCAAGCCGGTGGCTTTGCCACCGATCTCGGCGGCAGAGCCGCCGGCTTGGGCAAGCAAACATGACCCATGCTCACGAGACTCGCGCGAGCTTGGCCGGAACACTCCATCGTAGCAGCCCGCTTTGTTTCCGCAACCAAGCTGGCGGCAGTGCATCGTGGGCCAGTTTGATGAATCGGGGTGGCGGGGTCAGAGCGCAGTGATGGCCCCGAACCGTTACCACGGGGCCATCGCTGCGCTCTGAGCCCGCCACCCAATGTCTTTGACTCAAACTGAGCCACTTCCAAGCAGCATCGGCCCGGCTTTTACCGTGGAATTGAACCAATTTACCGCCGCGGAACTCTATGTTAGAATCCCCGGTCTCGATTGCCCCAGGCAATCGCGAACAGAGCGAACGCGGCTCAGGCTGTTGGGTCTGCACGCCGCCGGTCGCGCTGTTGTCAGAACACGAGCACCCCTAGCTCAATTGGATAGAGCATCGGTCTACGGAACCGAAGGTTAGAGGTTCGAGCCCTCTGGGGTGCGCTTTTCTTCGTCAACCATAGCTCAAAAAAAGGCTTCGAAATTATGGCAACGAAAGAACGGCTAGCCGAACTATTGACGCAAGTCTTCGCCGACGCGCACAAGGCAACGTCGCCTGGCGAATGCTCGTTACTTGTCGCTGAACTTGCCGGCGCGATCAATGAGATTCACGAACGGCTGATCGCGGTCGAATCGAAATTAGAGAATTAGAACTAAACGTACTCGCCCGCTAGGGTGGCTCAGTCAAAAGCTGTTCGCCAACTTCACCCCTAGCGGGCCTTGTTTTACCTGCGGTGTTATCGTAGTCGCTAACAATCGGTGATTCAAATGTCGCTGGTCGAAAAAGTCGTGTCGAACATACGTCGCGCGTGCAAAGAAAAAAATATTTCGCAGCGCGAACTGTCGCGACGGTCGGGGGTCGGGCATGTTACGATTTGCCGCATTTTGTCGGGCCAACAGTCGCCGAGCCTGGAAACCTGCGACGCCATAGCGGCAGCGCTGCGCGTGAGCGCGGAAAGATTTTTTACGAAAACTAGTTGACGGCGTTATCGGACTCGATAACATGCACAACCGTTGCTGATCGGCACAGCTTGAAAGCCGACGCGGAGTGAAGTCTGCGACAGAATGAACAGCATCTAGCGTCACTCTCGACGCTTGCTGCTTTGCGGTAGGAAACCTGTTTGGCTGCGCAATGCGCGGCGCTCGCGATCGCGGCGGCGGATACTGCCCCTCCGATCGTCGCAATTATGAGCGCTTCGCATTGCGCAGCCAAACGCCGGGCAGGCAAAGGCTAAGGATAGCGCATCAATGGGCAACTTTGTTCGCACTCGTCGTTATGGCGAGTCAATCACCGTCGACGGGCCAGCGACGATCATCTTCGCAGGCAACAAGGGCCGCGCTGGTCGGCTCGTCGTCCAGGCGCCCGAGTCGACAAAGATCACGCTCGGCGAACGCCAGCGTCAGGACACGAAGCCCGTAAACGAACCGTTTATTGACTGATCGTTTTTTATTCCAGGAAGGGATTCACCATGTGCGACTTTCACAGTATCTGCGTTCGGGCCGACGGCGCAATTGCCCATCACCCATCGAATAGCCACAGCCGAGCCGTTGCGCATGCCGGCTGGAAAGAAAACACGGCAGAGACGACGCGATTCTGGGAATGCGAATGGGGCGGCGAAGGTGAAATGCCAGATTCCCTAGTCCAGGCTCGCAATGGAATTAAGCCGCCTGAAGAAGTGATTCGCATTGCGACGGCGCATTACGCCGCGCTTTATCGCGCTCTTCACGGCGGCGACATTGCGCAAGTCTTCCTTCATCCCGATTTCTACGACGTTCGCTACGCAGTGGC